>JAUWMQ010000019.1 GCA_030613065.1 Candidatus Aegiribacteria sp.
AGCACATTCGCACCATTCCACGGTAATTGAGCCGTTGAATGTTGATACTTCAACTGTGCTGTTCGCGGGAATTGAATGAGTCTCAGTGGTAACTGATGTGTACCCTGCACAGCCAGCGAAGAGTACAGGGAGTACAGCTAAACATGAAATCCTGATTGAGAATGGATTCATGATTTAAATCCCCTTATTCTGATTCTGATAATACGGCGGATCAGTTTACTCGAGTGTTCTCAATACCGCCGTAACCTTGCCCACAATCCGTACATCTTCATCGCTATCAAAGAATACAAAGGGTTTGTAATTCGGGTTATCAGAATGCAGCTCTACACGGGTGTTAAATCTGAACAACCGCTTGACAGTTGCCTCATCTCCGATTCTGACAACTGCTATTTCCCCCTGTTCTACGAAGGGCTGGGGGCGAACAAGTACAAGATCTCCATCAAGAATTGCGGCGTTGATCATGCTGTCGCCGTTTATCCTGAGGAAGAACATCCCATCGGTTCTTGCCATATCGGCTGATACGGGCAGGTAATCCTCAATATTCTCTTCAGCCAGAAGGGGCAGGCCCGCGGCAACGGTTCCGACAAGTGGAATTTTCCTGCTGGTATCGTTTTCTCTTACCACTTTCAGTGCCCTTGCGGTGCCCTCTGTTCTTATCAGGAAACCTTTTTCCACCAGTCTGTCGATGTGGTCTTTGACACCTTTCGTACTTTTCAGTTCGAAGTGTTTCTGAATATCTCTTATGCTTGGCGCATATGCGTGTTCATCAATGAAATCGCAGATATATTCAAGAACCTGTTTCTGACGATCAGTGATTTTTCTCACCAGCTATCACCTCCTACCTATACATATGTTTACTTATGAATATGTCAAGACGCTTATTTCAATTCTATTATTGACCTTCCATCTGGATGAATACATATTATTTATGTAAGTTTTATCAATTCAACATATTAGGTGGGATGTAATGGAACCAGTTAAAAAGGGTGATGTACTTGTCTGTTCTGAATGCGGTGTTGAGCTTGAAGTTAAAAAAAACTGCGGTTGTTCTGACTGCGAAGTAATCTGCTGCGGTACACCAATGGAAGTAAGAGAAAATTCTTCAGGAGGCTGCTGCTGCTCATAAATCAGAAAGCTTAGACCCTTCAGACCTCTTCTGTCTTATATTACGGTACAGTAAACGGCTGTAATCGGTATGCGGAAAAGCAGGAAATACAGATATATCACGAGAGGTTTTCATTTGAAAGTTGCTCTGGTTTATCCCAGATGGGACTGGATTGAGTACAACGGACTCGCCGAGCCGGTGGGACTGCTGCAGCTGATATCAGCTCTCAGGAATGCCGGCCACCAGGTTGAGTTCCTTGACTATTCCTTCTGCAGCAGACTGAATGAGCTTGATGAAAAGGCTGCCGGGGCCGGTCTTATCGGAGTTGCTATTTCTGCCGCAGCCAAGATGAGCAGGGCCGATATTGTGACCAGACACCTGAGAAGTGTCGTTCCTGATGCTCTGTTTCTTGCAGGTGGAGCATACCCGAGCATTTTTCCCGGCGAGACACTTAAGAGTATTCCGTTTGATTTTGTTCTTGTGGGTGAAGCCGAGGATTCGATCGTTGAACTGTCGGACGCAATCGCAAACGGAAACGACACCAGCGGTATACGAAACCTCGTATACTTCAAGAATAATGAACTTGTTGAAAATCCAAGAAGACCTGTTCCATCTGATCTTGATGCCCTGCCTTTCCCGGCCCGGGATGTTGTGGATTACGATTCGTACCTTTCTGAGGGTATGTCCGAGTATGGTATGATCACCACTCGCGGCTGCCCGTTCAAATGCCTTTACTGCAAGCCCAGCACAGATTTCATCTTTGGGGGAAACATAAGGTACCGAAGTGCAGAAAATGTAATGGAGGAAATCATCCAGCTGGCGGAGATCAGATCCGTCAGGAAGCTGCCCGTATTCTTCAAGGACGATACCATAACAATGCATCCGGCAGAATGGTTCGAGACTCTGAATCATCTGCTTCGCGGGGAGGACATCGAACTCTGCTGGCACTGTAACAGCAGGGTTGATACGGTAACACGTGAGAAAATACGCGTTATGGCCGAGAGCGGGTGCAGCTGCATATCATTCGGAGTGGAAAGCGGCAGTCAGAAGATCCTTGATTTTTACCGCAAAGGAACAACACCTCAGCAGGCCGAGGAGGCATTTAGATGGTGCCATGAATTCGGTGTTGAGGCAACTGCCAATCTTATGATAGGCTTTCCCATGGAGAATGAGGAAGATCTGAGGATGACCTACGACCATCTGAAAAGGCTCAAACCAGATGATATCATCGTGTATTTCTCAACGGCGATTCCAGGCAGGTATATACATGACTGGGCAAGGGAGAACGGTTACCTGACCAGCGACTCAAACCCCGAACTACTGGATCCTGCAAGAAACAGAGCAAATGAAGTCATGAACATGCGTCTTCCTTTCCTTGAGCTGAACGATGTTATCCACTGGAAGAGGCGTATAGAGAGATACCGCAGCTGGCGGAAAGTATCCAGCTATAATAATATAAAGCACTGGACGGCCGAACTTGTACATCATCCAGGTTCTGCGACGAAAAAGGCTTTCAGGGTCGTCCGGGGATTCGGCGGCAAGGGAGAGGACGTAGTCAGCAAATAGCATCCTCTTCAGATACAAGGTTTCAATAAAACCGCCCGATTGAAAACCGGGCGGTTTCTTATTGAAAGCAGGTTACTTCTTCTTCTATTCCTCCAGAAGATCGCTGAAGAATATCAGGAATATGGCGATCCGTTCAGTCATATATGTATGGGTTCCATCAGCGTATAGAATGACCTGAAAATGGTTGTTCTCAACGGTTCCGTCGCTCTGGATCTCGGCGACTTTCAAGAAACTTGTATCGGTGAGTCTTCCGTTTCCGTTCAGGCTGTAAAGCTCATTGAATGAATCGTCCTCAATTCCGCCATTTTCATCTATATAGCCCAGAGTATGAAATGAATTGTCCTCAATTCTTCCATCTTCCTTGATATATCCAAGTATCTCAAAAGAAGAGTTCTCTATTCTGCCGCTATCCCTTATGTAGGCAACAGTGCTGAAATTGCTTCCTTCGAGTCTTATATCGCCGGCGGTGGTGAAAGCTGCCAACAGGAGCATGATTACGACCATAGCAAGTAGGTTCCTCATTAGAGCCTCCTTTCTTATTATAGGTATGCTTCACCTGAAAGCGAGGATTGTCAAGTAATGAATTGGATATTGATCATATTATTGACTATTTCATTATTATCAACTGACTATATCGATATTAACACTGCGGACGAAGAGACACTTCAGGAGCTTCCGGGCATCGGTCCGGTCAGGGCTTCGAACATAGTTGAGTACAGAACTCTGTTCGGTCCTTTCAGGGAGCTGTCCGAACTTGAATACGTAAACGGTATCAGTTCGGGAACGGTCACAATGCTCGAAGGCCTGATTTTCGTAGATACCAGCCTTGTCCCTGCTGCAGACACTCTTCACTGGATCGAGAGAGTGGACTCTCTTTCCACCGCTCTGATTGTATCCTATCTTGATGTCGGCCAGGGGGACGCGATTCTTGTGGAGGCAGTAGGAGGTAGAACTCTCCTGTTCGACGGAGGGCCCGATACAGGCGGCCCTCTTGAACCGTCTGTTGTGTTCAGGCTCCATGAACTGGGCGTAGATACCATAGATATTCTCTCGTTTTCGCACCCTCATGCTGATCACATCGGAGGGCTTGCCTCGGTGATGAGAAATTTCACCGTTCTTGAAGTACTGGACCCTGGTATGCCCTTTTCATCCTGGGAATACGAGGACTTCCTCAACTCGGTTATAGATACGGGCTGCGACTACAGGTTTCTTGAATCGGGAATGACATTCCAGCTTTCACCGGTCGTTAATGTCTGTGTAGTATCCGTCGGTTTGGGAGAAGCCGATCTCAACATCAACGAGAATTCCGCCATTCTGAGAATAACTTGCTTTGACTTCTCAACTCTTCTCACCGGTGACATGGAAGAGAAGTCCGAAAGATCCCTGACTCCGGACGCTCTTCCAGTAACGGTATTGAAAGTACCTCATCATGGAAGTCTCACCTCGGTCTTTCCTCCATATTTAAGAAGGTTGAGCCCTCAGGTAGCCGTATTCTCAGCAGGAAGGAATAACAGCTTCGGTCATCCGCATCCGCGAGTTGTTGAAATCTATAGAGAGCTGGGTTCTGAAATCTTGCGAACGGACACTCAGGGAACTATTGTTGTGCAAACTGACGGAGAGGTTTTCAGTATATCAACTCTAATGATCGGGATTCAATCCGGGGATAATCATTGAAAATTAGAACGAAATTTGCCCCTTACTTTTATATCCTCCCTGCACTGCTGATAGTGCTGGTTTTCAGAACCCTGCCTATTCTCAGTTCCTTTGCTGCTTCATTTACAGATTATGACATCGGTGGATTTCACGGGTTCGTCGGCCTTGCGAATTATGCGCGTATGCTGAGCGATGCCCGTTTCTGGCAGAGTGTTCTGAATACGTTATTCTTTGTTCTGGGTGTAGTCCCCGCGGGAATACTGATTCCACTCTTTCTTGCCATGCTTTTAAGGCGCAAACTGGCGGGTAAGAGTTTTTACAGAACTATCTACTTCCTCCCGGTTGTTACATCTGCTGTGGCTATCTCCGTTGTATGGGCCTGGCTATATAACCCTGAAGCAGGTCCCATTAACCAGATTATCACAGCCCTTGGCGGAGAACCGCTGCTATGGCTGCGGGAACCCCGCGGCATTTTTGAAATGATGCTGGCTCCGATTGGAATACACCCAACGGGAATTCTGGCGGGACCCAGCCTGGCTCTGGTATCACTGATGATCGTCAGCGTATGGAAGAGCACAGGATATAATACCGTGCTGTTCCTGGCGGGTCTCGAAAACATTGACGATACCTACTACGAAGCGGCAAGACTGGACGGAGCGAACTCCTGGGGCACATTGCGTCACATTACATGGCCACTCCTTTCACCAACAACTTATTACGTGCTAATCATGAGCACCATCATGTCGTTCAGTACATTTGCACTGGTTTACGTTATGACACCTCCTCCCGGCGGTGGGCCACTGGGAACGACTAATGTAATGGTGTTCTATCTTTTCCAGAAGGCGTTCGACCGGTTCGATATCGGCTATGCAAGCGCAATCTCCGTTTTCCTTTTTCTCATCCTCCTTACCCTTACGATAATTCAGCGCAGGGTTGCTGGTAGAAAGGTGCATTACTCATAATGTCGACGAATCCAGGGGCAGCGGCACTGAGTATCACCAAGCATTTCTTTCTTATGCTGGGGGGTATCATCATGCTGCTCCCCTTCCTCTGGATGGTCAACACTTCTCTCCAGCAGGGAGGCCTGAGTAATTACGTCGAAGCATGGACCAAGGTTCCATTCGGGAGATATTTCTTAAACACGCTGCTTGTTACGGTGCTCACCGCTGCAGGAGTGCTGGTCACAGCCAGTCTGGCTGCATATTCCTTTGCCACAATGAAATACAGGGGGAGAAACACGCTGTTTCTCCTTTTCCTCTCAACAATGATGGTGCCTCAGCCTGTTTACCTCGCTCCATCATATGTAATTCTTGCAAAGCTTGGCTGGATTAACACATATATGGCCCTGATAGTGCCCTGGACGGCGAATGTTTTCAGCATTTTCCTTCTCAGACAGCATTTCAAGACTATTCCGAAGTCCCTCTACGAAGCAGCTATTCTCGATGGTTGCGGAAGGCTAAAATACTTATGGAAGGTCGTTCTGCCCCTCTCAAAGTCAGTCATCATTACAGTTCTTCTGTTCAATGTCATCGGATCATGGAACAGTTTCATGTGGCCATTGGTGGTTACACATTCGGAGAATCTCCGTGTACTCCAGGTGGGGCTTTCATATTTCAACCAGGAGCAGTCCAGCAACTTCGAGCTTCTAATGGCGGCTTCAACATTCTCCACACTGCCCCTGATCGTCCTTTTCCTTTTTCTTCAGAAACGCATCGTGGCAAGTTACAGCCGATCCGGAATCAAGGATTGATTTGAAAAATATTATCCCCTTCGTTCTGCTGGTGGCTGTAATTCAGTCAGCAGGAGGTACACTGCGTTCCGAAGCTTTATCTTTCCTTGAGAGATTGTCATCTCAGGGTTATACCGGAACCGGGATAATCGGCTGCAATCTCAACCTGCTGGAACCCTGCACTGTTATGGTCTATCCCCCGTTGAATTCGTCAACTGGAGGTTTCTACGCTGCCCTGGGCGGGAACAATATCCTTGATCTCGGTCTAAGACTGGAGGGAGAGGACTGGTTTGTGGAAGATACAATGCCGGACGATGTTCCTGTTCTCAGGCTCGATTCAGTACAGGTTTCCGAGGGAAAACGTTTGATTATATGCGCATATGGCATGATCAGGGGCTTCCGGAGCGACAGCGCCTCAGTCGTATGGGCATTTTCCCCTGTTGACCGGACCGATTAATGGTCATAGTCTATCTGTTATTCAAAAGAATTGCGAAACGGAGAATATCAATGAAGAAAATTCTAGCAGCAGTCATGCTGACAATATTAGCAGGCTCAGCATCCGCTGGTACGGCAGGTTTCGCCTTCCTGCAGGTTCCAGTCGGAGCCAGGGCTGTCGCGATGGGGGGAGCTTTCACAGGAGTTCCCGGAGATCCCATGGGGCTGTACTGGAATCCAGCAACACTTGCTGGAATGCAGGGACAGATGTTTACTTCTACATATACGGGTTATCTGATGGATATGCAGGCTGGCTTCGCGGGATGGGTAAATCCCGCTGGAAATGATCTGGTAGGAGTTTCAGTAAATTATTTTTACGGAGGCAGCTTTACAAGAACATCAATGATGAACCCAACTGGAAACGGCGAGGAATTCAGCACTAACAGCGTTTCACTCGGAGGAACCTATGTGCATAAATTCGGACAGTCCTTTGCCGTAGGAACAACTGCCAAGTTCGTCTATTCAAGCATCGATACGTATAGCGGGAATGCATTCATGGTTGATGTGGGTGCATGGTACAAACCAGCTCTTTTCTCATTCGGATTTGTAGTAAGAAACGCGGGCATTCAAACCAAGGCGTTCTACCAGGAAAACGATCCCCTTCCAACAACAGTTGCAGCGGGAGCATCGGCCGAATTTCTTGACGACAGGCTCCTGATCGCGGCGGATGTGAGCTATCCTCTTCAGGGAGATTTCGATGCGGCCCTCGGCGTTGAGTATTCCCCTATTGATATGCTTTCTTTAAGGGCGGGTGGCAATCTCCATGACAAGAACGCTGCCGATAACGCAGGCGGCAGTTTCTTTGACGCTCTGGCATTCGGTGTCGGAACCAACTGGAACAGGTTTTCCCTTGACTACGCGTACAAACCCTTCGCTGACCTGGGAACCATTCACAGATTCAGCCTTGGCATTACTCTGTGACATTCCCCACTTTCACACTTCTGTTATTACTGGGGATAGTCATGATCTCATCCTGCCACAGGGAAACCCGGCTTGAAGGAAGACAGAAAAGACTTGACACTTTCAGGACTTCCCTTCCCGATAATGTCAGAGTGGAATTTGATGCCATCTCAAGCAGAGAAGATTGCGAATACGTTGGCCTTCTGCTTGAAGAAGCCAGAAATGATTTGTGGGAAGTGAACAGTGCTTTAGATTCTATTGTGCATGCAGAGCTGATAGACACATTTTCAAATGAGGAAATAGTCTACTATTTCTGGTATTATTTTGATTACGCCATAGAGACAGGTTCTGTAAGAGGACCCTGAGGGGGGGCTCCACCTGTTAAGAAACCGGAACCAATTGAATATTGACGCAATACCCGGCAGCACGATGATTCTGGGTCTTGGAAATCCGATTCTCGGTGATGATGGAATTGGCTGCTCTGTGGCTGAATTCATCGGGAAAAGACTTGGGAAAGATTCTGAAGTGACAGTGCTTTCCACTTCAGTTTCTCTAGTCAGGCTGGTGGATGAAATCTCAGGACACCATCGACTTATCATCATAGATTCTATTACGACAGGTCAGGCTGATCCGGGAGAACTACTGGAAATTGAGTTTCGGAGACAATGCCCATCCCCGGTATCCGCTCATCATTTTTCTATAGAACAACTTCAGGATATCGGCAATGCACTGGGTCTTTCAATGCCCGAATACGTGAAGGTCTACGGGATAGAAATAATCCAGCCTGAAGTATATGAAGAAGGCCTTTCCCCTGCGCTGGAGGAACTCCTTCCTGAATTTGCTGAAGAGATTATCAATAGAGAGCTTACCAACTGCATGGTGCACGACTCCAATACCACACCGAGAGGAGACTTGGCGGTATGAGTGAAAACATGGGGCTGGCTCCCCCAAAAAGCCCTCCGATCCGGCTGACCCGGGAAGTAGTCAATTCCGGATTCAAACAGCGGGTGAATGAGTTGAGCGGACAGCATATGGATGCCTGCTATCAGTGCGGAAACTGCTCATCAGGTTGTCCCCTGGCACAGGAGATGGACATTCTCCCCAACGGAATCATCAGACTGGTTCAGCTGGGACAGAGAGATGAAGTTATCAACAGCGAAACTTTATGGATATGCGCAAGTTGCTTCCAGTGTACAGTCAGATGCCCAAAGGGAATCGACATACAGGCAGTAATGGACGCACTAAGGCAGATGGCGCTGGATGAGGGAGTTGACCATTTCGGCCCGGATCAGATCGATCCGGAGCAGGCGGCTCTGGTCCCTCAACCGGGGCTTGTTGGTGTTTACAGAAAACTGTCAACCTAGAACTGGAGGAAACATGGCCAAGATTGCTTACTATCCGGGCTGTGCCCTTAATGAAAGGTCCTCCCATCTCGACCGCTCAGCACGGGATGCTACCGTGAGACTTGGTTTCGAGCTGGACGAGCTGGATACATGGACCTGCTGCGGGGCGGTTCCCCCGGTATCGAAAGAAAGGGTAATGAATCTCATAGCCCCTTCCAGAATTCTGAAAAATGTACGTGATTCGGGAAGAGATATTCTTATAACAATATGCGATTTCTGCTACAACACCCTCAAGCGGACAAATTTTAGCATAAAAACCGATGATATTACCAGGAAAAGAGTGAATGCCTTCCTCGCCGATGATACACCTGAAAGGGAATATCTTGAAAAGGACGATACTCTCTGGGAGGATTACGCCGGTGAAGTCAGGGTCATTCATCTCATGGAATACCTGCGCGATGAACTGGGTTACGAAAAGATCACCGAAAATCTTAAAAGACCCCTTAAGGGGCTCAAGATAGCCCCCTACTACGGCTGCGTCATGTTGAGGCCACAGAACGAAATACAGCTGGACGATCCTGAAAATCCTTCGATCATCGAAGATTTTATCACCGCTCTGGATGCCCAGCCAGTAAAATACCCCTACCGAACGGAATGCTGCGGTTCGTATCTGTCGGTCTCCAGCCCAGACGCTTCAACAAGGTTATGCTACAGAATACTCACTTCAGCCAGAAACAGCGGTGCGGATGCGATTGTTGTAAGCTGTCCACTCTGTTTCTATAACCTTGATTCAAGGCAGAAAGCTATAACCGAAGCCTATTCCGATTTCAAGCCTCTTCCGATATTCTATTTCACTCAGCTTCTCTCTGTTGCGCTTGGTGTTGAATATGGAAGGCAGGGGTTTGAAAAACACTATGTAGATGTTACCCCTGTTCTGGATAAGATCGACATCAGTACCGGAAAGGGGGATGAGTAATGAAAAGGATAGGAGTCTTCGTATGCCACTGTGGCATCAATATCGCTATGACAGTCGACGTTAAGCGTGTGGCCGAAGAAGCGATGAATATGCCGGGGGTAGCGTACGCCCAGGATTATATTTACATGTGCTCGGAGCCGGGGCAAGCCCTTGTCCGGGAAAAGATAAAGGAAGAAGAGCTGGATGCTGTTATCATCGCTGCCTGCTCCCCCAATCTTCATGAATCCACTTTCAGAGCAGCCGCAGAGGAGGCAGGACTCAATCCATGGCAGTGCGAAATCGCTAATATCCGCGAACAGTGCAGCTGGGTTCACACAAATAGAGAAAAGGCGACCAGCAAGGCAATAAGAATTGTCGATACATTAGTTCAGAAGACAATACTGAACGAGTCACTCGAACCGATTCCGGTATCAATCACAAAAAAGGCTCTTGTGATCGGAGGAGGGATCGCCGGTATCCAGGCTGCCCTTGATATCGCTGACTCAGGCTACAAGATTATCCTTGTAGAAAAGGAATCATCCATCGGCGGGCATATGGCCCAGCTTTCTGAAACATTCCCCACACTGGACTGCTCACAGTGTATTCTCACGCCAAAGATGGTTGCTGCTGGAAAACATCCGAACATCGAACTGATGACCTATTCCGAAATCGAAGAGGTTTCCGGATATGTTGGCAATTTCAATGTCAAGATAAAACGGAAAGCTTCCTTCGTAGACTGGTCCAAATGTAACGGCTGCGGTCTCTGCATGGAAAAATGTCCCGCAAAAGTTCCCTCCCTCTTTGACAGGGAGCTTGCAACGCACGGGGCTATCTACGTTCCATTTCCCCAGGCGGTCCCGAACAAACCGGTAATCGATAAGGACAATTGTATCTACTTCAAATCAGGAAAATGCCGTTTGTGCGAAAAGGTATGCGAGATAGGTGCTATAAACTTCGAGCAGGAAGATCTGATCGTTGAAGAAGAAATAGGAGCCATCATAGTCGCAACCGGTTTCGAAACCCTTCCTGTTCCCAACCTGGTCGAATACGGCGCAGGTGATGTTCCCGATGTCATTGACGGACTAGCTTTCGAACGCCTTCTATCAGCATCAGGTCCAACCGTAGGAGAGGTAAGGAGACCCTCTGACGGCATGGTTCCTAAGGAGATTGTTTTCGTTCAGTGCGCGGGTTCAAGGGACCCTGAGCGGTACAGACCCTACTGCTCCAAGATCTGCTGTATGTATACGACGAAGCATGCCCTGCTGTACAAGCACCGTGTTCATGATGGCCAGCCCTACATCTTCTATATAGACATCAGGACAGGTGGAAAAGGCTACGAGGAATTCTACCATAACGCCGAGCTGGATGAGGGGATCATCTATCTCCGGGGCAAGGTTGCGAAAATATTCCGTGACGGTGACAAAACGGTGGTATGGGGAACAGACACCCTTACCGGCAGGAACATCGAAATAGCGGCCGATCTTGTTGTCCTTGCCACTGCGATGATTCCGAAGGACAGCACGGCCGAGCTTGTAAAGAAACTCAGAATACAAACAGGACCCAACGGTTTCCTCTCCGAGGCCCATCCGAAGCTGCGTCCGGTGGAAAGCATCAACAGTGGTTTCTACATAGCCGGAGCTGCCCAGGGGCCGAAGGACATACCGGAAACGGTCGCCCAGGCCAGCGCTGCCGCGTGTAAGGTGATATCCCTCTTCTCAAGGGATCATCTGGAGCAGGATCCCGCAATCGCCTGGGTTGATGAAGACCTCTGCGGCAACTGCCGGATCTGCATTTCAGTGTGCCCATACGATGCCCGTGAATTTGATGAAGAGAAGGGCATAGTGATTGTCAATGAGGCTCTCTGCGAAGGTTGTGGCTCCTGCGTGGCCGCATGTGCCTGCGGAGCGACTCAGCAGAGGAATCTGTCTGATTCCCAGATAAGATCCATGGTTACCGCCAGTTTGGGAGGTGAGTAATGTTTGAGCCCAAGATAGTCTGCTTTTTATGCAAATGGTGTACCAGTGCAGGCGCGGACCTGGCAGGCACTTCCCGGCTGAAGTACAGGCCCAATGGAGTTAACATAAAATTCATGTGTTCAAGCAGGGTTGATCCGGAGCACATTCTCTGGGCATTCCATGAGGGTGCTGACGGAGTTCTCATCGGAGGATGCCATCCTGGAGACTGCCATTACGAGGATGGCAATTACAAAACACAGGCTCGCGTATCCCTCCTGAATCGCCTGCTGGATGATCTCGGGATAGATACCCGGCGCCTTCGCCTGGATTGGATCTCGGCTGCGGAGGGATCAAAATTCGCAAATGTTATGAATGAATTCACAGAGGAGCTGCGTTCATTAGGACCGATAAAGCTTGCTGCAAGGGAGATGGCAAAATGACAGAACCGTCTGAAACGACCGGGGACTTGCTGGTTCCCATTTTCTTCATGGGGAAAAGGTACAATGTGCCAGCCAGTCTGACAATTCAGAAAGCATTGGAATACGCCGGTTATCAGCATATCAGGGGGTGCGGTTGCCGTGGAGGAGTATGCGGTGCCTGCGGTACCGTTTACAGAATACCTGACAGCTATAAACTTCAGGTGGGACTGGCATGCCAGACTGTTGTGCAGTCCGGAATGCACCTGATGATAATGCCCTACTATCCAGGGAACAGGTCTATCTTTGATATAGAGAAGATGTCCGGAACCGGCGGTGAAATTGCCGCCCTTTATCCAGAGATATACAAATGCATCGGATGCAATGCATGCAGCCAGGGCTGCCCGATGGACATAGATGTAATGCACTATATGGCTCAAGCTATAAGAGGTGATGTGCCGGGAGTTGCCGAAACATCCTTCGACTGCATAATGTGCGGCCTGTGTGCCTCCAGGTGCCCGGCGGAAGAAGTACAGTTCAATGTAGCAATCCTCGCAAGAAGGTTGAATGCAAGACACAGAATCCCCAGGGCAAAACACCTGGAAGAAAGAGTTAAAGAGGTCACTGACGGGAAATTCGAGCAACCTCTGAGGGATCTGATGAGTAGATCAACTGAAGAACTGAAGGAGTTGTACAGATCCCGGGAATCGGAGCCTCAGATGACAGAGGACGACTGGGTGCCTCTGAACGCGAGGTATGTCTGATGAGAATAAAAATTGGACTGGAGGTCGGCAATGCCGTATCCTGAACCACTGAAAAAGCTTATAGAGAAAGTAGAGGCCACCCGCCCGGCGAGGGTGGAGAGAAAATTGAAAGAGGAAGAATTCCCTCCCCTCAAACTTGAGGAGCGGGATCCTGTTCTCAGGAATTTCCATCCGGATTTTATCGAAGGAACGCGCCGTGAGATCAAAGTCGGTCCCAGTAAAGGTTACGCTATCAGTAATGAAATAGTTGACCTCCTTGAAGCCAGAAGCAGAGTGAATCCTTATCTGGTCAGCCTTTCCAAACCGGATTACGAAACTGACGTCCTTGTAATCGGCGCAGGTGGAGCCGGAACAGCGGCTGCCATTCTTGCGGCTGAAAACGGGGCGAAAGTATTGATCGCGACAAAACTGCGCCATGGTGATGCGAATACAATGATGGCCGAGGGGGGCATTCAGGCAGCTGATAAAGTTGGAAAGGATTCGCCCTATTACCATTACCTGGACATTCTTGGAGGCGGACATTTCCTGAATGATCCAGAGCTTGTATACACAATGGTCCAGAATGCACCGGACGCTGTAAAATGGCTCGAAGGGCTGGGAACATCATTCTCCAAGTTCGAAGACGGCAGAATGAAGACGATGCACGGTGGGGGAACATGCCGTAAAAGGATGCATTACGCCGCTGATATCACCGGCGCTGAAATCATGAAAACCATTCGTGATGAAGCCAGAAATCACACGGATATGATCGAAGTGATTGAGTTCTGCCCCGCGGTTGAACTGGTCCTTGATGATAATGGGCGCTGCGCAGGCGCTGTTCTCTACAACCTGGAGACAGCGGAGTACCATTATGTAAAAGCAAAAGCTGTTATCATCGCAACCGGTGGAAGCGGAAGGCTGCATATACAGAATTTCATGACAACCAACCATTACGGTGCCACCGCGGATGGCATTGTTATGGCTTATAGAGCCGGAGTTCCTATCTCCTTCCTTCATACTGTGCAGTATCACCCCACAGGTGTAGTTTTCCCGGAACAGGCCGAGGGGATTCTGATAACTGAAAAATTCCGCGGTGCTGGCGCGAATGTACTTAATATCCATGGTGAGCAGTTCGTCTACGAGCGTGAGCCGAGGGATGTTGAGGCGGCCTGCATTATCCGCGAATGCAGCCCGAAAGGAAGAGGCAACGGGGTTCCTACTCCCACTGGGAAATTCGGTGTATGGCTCGATTCTCCCATGATCGAACTGCTCAAGGGTGAAGGGACTGTAAGGAAGGAATTCCCCGGCAAGCACATTCTTTTCAGACGGTTCGGAATCGATATATCTAAAGAGCCTATGCTCATTCACCCGACGCTTCATTACCAGAATGGCGGATTGGACATTAACAGCAAATGTGAGACGAATGTACCCGGTCTGTACGCTGCGGGTGAAGTTTCCGGCGGAGTTCATGGCGAAAACAGGCTGATGGGGAATTCTCTGCTGGATGTTATCGTGTTCGGCAGAATAGCCGGTGAGCAGGCCGCTGAGTACGCGAGTAAGCATACTGAAAGTGGTTACGCAAATCTTGATCATGTGAAACGCTACAATGAAGAATTGGAAACCGCAGGAATAGAGGGAGAGAGAATAGCACCCATGATACTGCCGGATTACAGCAATCCCGAGGTCAGGGAAAAACAGCTTACAAAGGATTACTTCGGAACCCTGTCCTGATAAGGGAGGAGGAAAGTACATGAGCAAACCGAAAGTAGCCCTTTACTGGGCTGCCAGCTGTGGCGGATGTGAGATAGCCGTTCTTGATATAGGCGACAGAATCCTTGCTCTTTCCGAAGCTGTGGAGATCGTTTTCTGGCCCTGTGCCATCGATATCAAATACGATGATGTCAGAGCCATGGAAGATGGCGAGATAGATCTGTGCCTGTTCAACGGAGCCATCAGGAATTCGGAGAACGAGGAGATGGCGAAACTTCTCAGGCGGAAATCGAAACTTCTGGTGGCTTACGGCTCATGCGCCTATGAGGGGTGCATACCTGGACTTGCCAATCTGAAAACCCGCAAGGAAATCCTCAGGCGCAGCTACATTGAAGTACCTTCAATGGACAATCCTGAGGGTATCTACCCCCAGACCAGAACTGAAGTACCAGAAGGTGTACTGGTACTTCCGGAACTCTACGATACCGTATACACACTGGATCAGGTTGTGGATGTGGATTACTACGTTCCCGGCTGCCCTCCAGTTGCGGATCAGACCTGGGCTGTCCTGGAAGCTGTGCTTGAAGGCAATCTTCCTGAAAAGGGCAGTGTTGTTGGCGCGGGAATGAAGATTGTGTGCGATGACTGCCCGCTGGAAAAAAAGGAAACAAAAATATCCCAATTTTTCAGGCCCCACCAGATCATACCTGAGCCGGACAGGTGCCTGCTTGAGCAAGGCATATACTGCGCGGGAATAGCAACACGTACGGGCTGTGAAGCTCTCTGCCCCACTGTTGGAATGCCGTGCAGAGGGTGCTACGGACCCCCACCCGGAGTATTGGACCAGGGCGCGAAAATAGTAAGTGCCCTCGGTTCAGTTATAGACTCCGAAGATCCTGATGAAGTTGACAGGATAATGGAACAGATCCCCTGTCCCGCAGGCCTCTTCTACCGTTTCAGCCTGCCGCATTCAATACTCCGGAGGAAGACTACAGATGACTACAAAGATTAGTATTGACCCAATCACCCGCCTTGAGGGTCACGGGAAGGTAGAGATATTTCTCGACGATGCGGGTAATGTGGAAAATGTCTATTTCCAGGTTCCGGAACTCAGGGGATTCGAAACATTCTGTGAGGGGCACCCTGTGGAGGAACTGGCTAGAATAACTACCAGAATATGCGGTGTCTGCCCTGAAGCTCACCACATGGCTTCTGCAAAGGCTGCGGATGCTGTTTACGGAGTGGAAATACCATCAGCTGCAAAAAAACTGAGGGAACTGCTCTACAGCGCATTCTACGTAACTGATCATGCAACTCATTTCTACATTCTTGGAGGACCTGATTTCATTGTCGGTCCTGATTCAGACCCGAAGGTCAGGAATATCCTCGGCGTCATTGCAAAAGTGGGTAGGGAAACCGGCCTCAGGGTGATCAATACAAGACACAGATGCCATCAGGTTATCAAGACTCTTGGTGGAAAGACCATACATCCGGTTTCATCAATCCCGGGTGGAGTCTCGAAGGGGCTCAACGAGGAGGAACGAAAGGAAATCGAGGGTGTGGCCCGTGATGCTGTTGAGTTCGGTAAGTTCAGCCTGAAAGTTTTCGAAGACATTGTACTGGCAAACAAGCAGTATGTGGACTTGATCCTGAACGAGGGATACTCACATAACACCTACAACATGGGAACCGTCGATGAGAACAACCACATCAACTTCTACGAAGGTATGGTGAGGGTAACGGACCAGGACGGCAATGAATTCGCGAAATTCAACCCTGACGACTACCTGGATCATATAGCGGAAAGAGTTGAACCCTGGACATACCTGAAATTCCCCTATCTGAAGAAGGTCGGCTGGAAGGGATTCGTTGACGGCAAGGAGAGCGGTGTATACAAGGCCACTCCTCTTTCCAGGTGCAACGCTGCAGATGGTATGGCCACCCCGCTGGCACAGGAACAGTACGAGAAGATGTACGATACTCTGGGGGGGAACCCGGTGAACGCGACTCTGGCCACACACTGGGCCCGTCTTGTGGAGCTCCAGTACGCGGCTGAACGTATGCTCGAGCTGGCAACCGATCCTGAGATAACCTCTGACAACATAAGGACAATACCAACGAAGACACCGTCAGAGGGTGTGGGTCAGGTTGAAGCCCCAAGAGGAACACTTTTTCATCACTACATTACGGATGAGAACGGTATCGTCAAAAAAGTCAACCTCATAGTGGGAACCACGAACAACAACGCGGCCATCTGCATGTCACTCAAGAAAGCAGCGCAGACTGTAATAAAGGACGGTAATATAGGACAGGGACTTCTGAACCTGGTGGAAATGGGATTCAGGGCATACGACCCCTGTTTCGGATGCGCAACGCATTCTCTTCCAGGCTCAATGCCGTTAATAATAAATGTCCATGGCAGAAATGGTGATATTCTGGAACGGGTAAGAAGGGACTGAAATCACGGGACACGCGCCGCCGATGAGTGTCCCTCCTCCCTTCCGCCCTTGACAGTCGCGGCTTCTTTCCTATAATGCGCCTTGCAGTCGCGGGGTGGAGCAGTCTGGTAGCTCGTTGGGCTCATAACCCAAAGGTCGCAGGTTCAAATCCTGTCCCCGCTACCAAAACGAACCCGGCTTAACGGCCGGGTTCTGCTATTCCAGGACAGGGACTGTGTTTCCCGACCCCGTTACAACCAGTCCTCCACCAGAAACTCAGGTAAATATGCATGTCTGATGCCGCCTCTCGATGGGAAATCCCTGTCCATGGAAAGAACGATCTTTTGATAATTGTCCCGGATGGATTCAAGTACTGAAAACTCTCGCTCTATCGTATCGGGCGATGAAAGATGGAAAGCTACCTGGACATAAACTGTCTCATCCCCCTTCTCAGCGATAAAATCGATCTCTCTGTTTCCGGATTCTCCAACTAAGACGGTATAATCCCTGCGCATAAGTTCCAGGCAGACGATGTTCTCTAGAAAGCCGGAGATGGCTCCATCCCTGAAACCGAATAATGCATGCCTGAACGAAAGGTCACTCAGGTATGCCTTCTCAGTGTAGGAGAGCAATTTCTTTCCCCGAATATCGAATCTTTTCAAATTGTAGATCGCATAAGCGTCAGCCAGATTTCGGATGTAGTCAATGACTGTACCTGCCGTTGTGTTCCTACCGTGGGATCTCATGTAATCAGCGATACTCTTCCCCGAGTGTAGTGAACCCACATTGTCCGCCAGGAACGAAAACACGGATTCCAGCAGCGGTATGCTGCGGATACTGTTCCTCATTATTACATCATTGAGGATCACGGTGTCCATGACAGAGCCGAGATACTGGTAGACCACCTCTGTCGTGAGTTGCATGGAATGAATCCCCGGCATACCACCCAACCGGAGGAAGAGTCCGAATTCCTTCGGGAGAGATCCCGAGTCCTCTCCGCGGAACTGCACAAATTCCGCCAGGCCAAGTGGATAGATATGCAGCTCAACGTACCTCCCGGATATAGAAGATGCAAGCTCGGAAGCGAGCATTCCGGCATTCGAACCCGAGATGTAGATGTCTATTCCGCCTTCGGCGAGTAGAGATGCAACAAACTCTTCCCATCCTCTGATATCCTGCACCTCATCAATAAGAAGGGCCGATAATTCAGTGAACTCTTTTATGTAGCGATAGAGAGCATCCATATCTCTGAATCGGTGATTTTCGATCAGCTCCATGTTCAGATACAGGGGGTTTCCACCGCGTGCCTGGATTAGATCAGTTACTTGCTTGAGGAATACGCTCTTTCCCACACGCCTCATGCCTGTGATCACTTTTATTAACGGAGCGTCGATGAAGGGTTCGATTCGTTTTAGATATATTCTTCTTTTATAATACAAGATCTTACCTCCATATCATATTTCTTATCTTATATCAGAAGATATCAAACGTCAATACCTGCAACTGACACGACACTGTTAGTGTCTCTCTACAAGTATCAAGTGCGTTTATTGCACTATTCCTCTTCTCTTCATCATTCTAGTTCCCTGTTTAACACCTTTGTAAACCCAGTGAACGGATACTGTTGGAATTGTGTACGAATCGGGTGCATATACCGTCCCCGCTACCAAATCGAACCCCGGCTTCATGCCGGGGTTTTCCTTTTGTGACCGGACTTCACTTGCGACACTTACGAAATACAAATACCTTTAATAAGCAGCAGTTCATTGTTTATTCTGAACTGACTTGTATACTTCGTAACTACGCTGGAAGTCCTCACCTCTGTAGACCACTCTCTTTTAGTCCTTGTTGAAACCTGGTTAGCCAGATGCTTGTGGTTCCCGGGAGATCCCGGAAGTTCATCCTCTTCTTATGCTTCTCGAATTCTGTTTATTCGCTCATTCTAAGCATCTGCCAGAAAAATGCATACATATCAGATAATTGATCCAGACCTTCGGACAGGCCCACTGCTCCACCGTGTCCGGCTCTTGCATGAATCGACATCAGGATGGGCGCATTTCCGGCCTGAGCAGCCTGCAGCCTGGCTCCGTACTTAAAGCTGTGTCCTGGAACCACTCTGTCATCGTGATCCGCAGTCGATATCATAACAGGCGGATATTCGATATCAGGCTCGATGTTGTGGTATGGAGAGTAACCGAGAAGGAAGTCAAATTCATCAGGATTATCGGGATCACCGTATTCTGAGACCCAGGCCCACCCGATTGTAAAAAGGTGAAATCGAAGCAGATCCATTACTCCCATGGCTGGAGCAGCAGCACCGAAAAGATCCGGTCTCATGTTCAGGCATGCCCCGACCAGAGTTCCCCCGTTAGAGCCCCCGGAAATGGCAAGTTTCGGCGTTGATGTATAGCCCTCCTTTATTAAGTACTCCGCCGCACTGATAAAATCGCCGAATACTACAGGACGGTTCTCCTTGATTCCAGCCAGGTGCCACTCCTCACCGTACTCTCCACCCCCTCTAATGCAGGGAATAGCGTAAATTCCGCCCATCTCCAGCCAGACAAGCCTTGCGGTACTGAACCAGGGTGTCATTGACACCCCGAACCCTCCGTAGCCGGTCAGCAGCGTTGGGTTCGATCCATCCAGTTCAATGCCCTTCGGGTAGACAAGAAACATGGGTATCATCGTTCCGTCTTGGCTCTCATAGAAAACCTGTTCTTCATCGTATTGGGAGAGATCAGCGTTTATCTCGGGAGCCCAGAGGAAAGAGCTTTCAGCAGTTTCGAAATCGTAACTGTAGACTTCTCCGGGATGGAGGAAGGAACTGAAACTATAAAAAGTTTCGGTGTCTGACTGAAGAGCCCAGAAGCCCCACACTGTTCCCCGGCAGGGAAGTTCAAGTTCTTTCTGAAACTCCCCCTTAATGTCATACAGACATATTTTACTGTAGGCATCCCACGAATACTGTAGAACCAGCGACTCGCTGTTGTTCAGTATAGAAGCGCTCTCAAGTATCTCCTCTGACTCGGAGATGATTTCTCCCCAATTATCTCTTGAAGGATTGTTAATATCAATACAGATAATCCTCTCGTGTGGGGCATCAAGATTCGTACGAACATAGAAATATTCACCGATATTGCCGATCAGAGAGTATTGAGCATCAAAATCCCCCAGAAGCTCTACCAACTGTCTATCCTCCGATAGCAGATCTATGTAGAACATGCCGTTCTTACTCACCAGACTCGAATCCCAGACCCAGATTATCAGGTATCTGCCATCTTCCGTCTCATAGGCTCCAATCATCCACTCAGGTTTGTCAGGCCGCTCGTAGATCAAACTGTCCTGATCCTGCGAAGTGCCAAGACGGTGGTACATAATTCTCTGGCCCACGTTGCGCTCGGTGTATTCCTGTCCTTCCTCGGGTTCTTCGTACCTGGTATAGTAAAATCCTGAATTATCTGCGTTCCAGCTTACACCGCCCTTTGACCAGAGGATGGTATCACTCAGAGCAGCCTGTGTTTCTATATCCATTACGTACCATGTGGACCAGTCCGACCCGCTCTCACTGGTTGCCCATGCGAGCATATTTCCGTCGTCGGTTACGACGATTCCAGCAAGAGACAACCTTTCCTCCTCGGGGAACTCGTTCGGGTTGATAAGCACAATCGGTTCACCATCAAGGCTTTCGCGACAGCAAAATATGGAGTGATCCTGCAACCCGTCGTTGAGGCTGAAAAAATAGCGTTCACCTTTCTTGTAAGGCATTGAGTAGCGCTGGTAGTCGTAAATGTCCTCAAATCTTTCTCTTATCCATTCCCTGTGGGGGATAATCTCAATAAAACCCTCCCAGAGGTCGTTCTGAGCAGCTATCCACTCCATTGTTTCATCGGAGTCCACATCTTCGAGCCACCTGTACGGATCCGGAACGAGTGTTCCGAAGTAATCATCCACCTGATCGGAAACTCTGGCTTCCGGATACTCGATATCGAAAGCACCAGGGGAAGCACAGATCACTAAGACAGAAAGTATTATTATCAATTTCAACTGACCACTCCATCCGATTAAAACAAAACTAAGGCTCGCATAAAAATATAATACGCAACAATCTATTCACGAACCCCATCTGAAGCGGAGCAATCCTATCGGGGCCGTCCATTAGCTGACTGATGTCAAGAGTGCAGACTTATCCGTACTCACGCAATTCCCTCTCCTTAACGATCTTACTGTCCTTGTAGTCTCCCAGAGCTTCGATTTCATTCGGTTACTGATATTCTTGAATCCTCGTATCCACAACAAAATTTGGTTCAAACGAAGCTCGGTTTCCGCTACCAAATCGAACCCGGTCTTCATGCCGGGGTCTTACTTTTCTCGAACCGGACAGCACAAATCCTGATTCAATCCGTGAACTGCCGACACTTGCATCCTGGGGGGACCACCACTATACTTCAGTGGAAAAATGGCATTATAAATTCCGAATTAAGGGGCAAAATGGAATTAGCACCTCGATTTCTCAAGTATCCTCCTGATGAAAGTTTCTTCCTCTTTGGCGCGCGCGGTACTGGCAAATCAACTTGGTGCCTTCAGGAATTCAGAAGTGCCGCAAGACTCGATCTGCTCGCTCCAGATGTTCTAAGAGCTTATACAGCAAAACCGGAAAGACTTACAGAATACACACTGGGTCAACCTGATGGAGCCACGATAATAATCGATGAGGTCCAAAAGGCTCCTGAACTGCTGATGGTTGTTCATTCCATAATGGAGCTTAAACGGGGATACCACTTCATACTCACCGGTTCCAGCTCGAGGAAACTCAAGCAAACCGGTGTGGATATGCTGGCTGGACGAGCCCTTCTTCGAACAATGCATCCTTTTATGGCAGGTGAATTGGGGAAACACTTTTCACTTGAGATTGCCCTTGAACAGGGAATGCTCCCTGTTGTCTGGGATTCCTCCGTACCTTCGGATGTTCTGAAAAGCTATGTGGGAATCTATCTTCGAGAAGAGGTCTTGATGGAAAGCCTTGTGAGAAACCTCGGCAACTTTTCCAGATTCCTTGAAGCTGTGAGTTTTTCCCACGGGCAGGTTCTCAACATCACTAATGTCGCACGGGAATGTAGTGTTCAGAGAAAATCCGTTGAAGGCTATATCTCAATCCTGGAGGATCTGCTCCTGGCTTCGAGGGTTCCGGTTTTCCAAAAAAGAGCAAAGCGTGCTGTGACAGCACATCCCAAGTTTTACTATTTCGATACAGGAGTATTCAGAAGCCTCAGACCAAAGGGGCCGTTGGACAGACCTGAGGAAATCAACGGCGCTGCACTTGAGGGTTTGGTATTTCAGCACCTTAGAGCATGGTCAGACTACAGCAGCGAGGAGATGAAGCTGTATTACTGGAGAACCCGGTCAGGCACAGAGGTAGACTTTATTCTGTACGGGACCGGATGCTTCTGGGCAATTGAAGTGAAAAACACTTCGGAAATCAGAAGCGGAGATCTGAAACCCCTGAAATCATTCAAAGATGATTATCCCGAATGCATACCTCTTATGCTTTACAGAGGTACTTCACCTATGATGATTGACGGTATTCTATGTATGCCTGTATATCAGTTTCTCCAAGAACTTCATCCGGACAAAGGTCTTTCGCAGCAGAAAGCCCGTTGAAGCAAAAGGAATCTTGATTTCAAAGTATCTTCTTCAAGAATATTTTCAAATGCCTCTATTGCAGTATCTTACATGTATTTACCTGTGGCACCGATGAAGCAAATATGGTTATTTTGAGAGCATAATGATTTGCTTGATTCAGACTATAATGCCAAGTCGTTCCAGCTTCTTCTCTCCATGTTTTACTCCTTTGTAAATCCAGTGAACGGATACTGTCGGAATTGTGCACCAATCGGGTGCAAATACCGTCCCCGCTACAAAATTGAACCCGGGCCATTGGGCCGGATTCTTCTTTTTCCATTTAATTACATGTTGCATTTACTATCAATGATGATTCAAAGGATCTCTTCCCAGTCATGGGCGCTACTTGCGCCAGATATATAAAACTTCAGAACGAGGTAGGCTGAATTAGGAATGTATCCATACATGCCAAGAAAGGCAGAATTGTATTCCTTTAAATCCTGTAAAGCCATTCCAGTGCTTACACCACATTCACTTGAAATTACCTGTGTCGTTGTTGATATCCCCCAGGAGATCCCTCGGAATAGCGGTCGTCGTTAACTATGGGACCAGTTGTGATCCTGGTAAAATCCTGAGCAGAAAGCTCTGTGATCGCCAGAGAAAAGCTCAAGAGAATCACTGGGGTACGAACCGAAGATCAACCAGCTGGAGGGAATGCAACGACTAAAAGCCTCTTCCACAATCCTGGAGCTTTTGAATATATCTGTTCAGTCCACTTACTCATCCAATCAAATGGATATCACTTTGCAGGATACTATACCTGTAGAATGATGAAGTCGGACGAAGTAGATCCCTGAAGCAGGCAGTTCTCCCAGAGAAGAAATTCCCTCTCCTGGTATCTCACTTTCAAGAACTGTTCTACCTGAAAGATCAAAAACAGTTATAACACCTGAAGTTGTACCGGATATCTCAACAGAAAGATAACCACAGACTGGATTTGCTACAGGTGAAATAAGAACACCTGTTTCAATGGATGGGTTCTCTCTATCATCCACTCCTGTAACATCGTCGGAGTTCACAAAAACAACTTCGGGCTCAGAAGCAGTCCCCGGCAGCCATGCTACCCAGTAGCCATCGGTATCAGCGCAGACTGCTATTTCCTCAAGGTCGGGAGGGTACGAAGAATATGCAACGAAATAGTCGAAATTGTTCCACTCACCGTCCCAATGTCTGCATCTGATCTCACCGTCTCTGTACCAGACCATAAGCATCCCGGGAAGTTCATAAGTAGATGTAAAAGCTACTGGATCATCCAATTCCGGGAAATCCCAGGGCAGTATCTCTGTGGATTCCGGGACAGGTGAAAAAGCTGTGAATGTGGACCAGTTAACCTCTCCGGTATTATCGGAATACAGAAGAATCATGTCGGTGTCTGAAGAACATCCAAGCCCCATTACACCGGCCAAGTCGGGATCCCAGTCCTCTCCAATAGTGTAGCAGAGCAGATCAGTTGAATCCGGATCGAACATAAGAGTGTGATTAACAAGCCACTGACTGGAGGAACCGTTGTAACCGAAGGAGGTTCCAATAAGAACGTTACCGTCTGGACAGACAACCGGCCCCACCATCATGGCGGGGTATAAAGAAAGAAGATCACATTCACTCATGTAATAGTTCTTGTTCCAGGCTCCATAACCGGTCTGGGTCAACGTGCCATTGGCGCTGATCGAATACGAATACTGCCACATCATGAGCTGAGTAACAGAACTGCAGAAGGTTATACCGCTATGCGCAAGAAGAGCATCCCATCTTTCATCCTCTGTTTTTACGAAACCTATTCTTTCGTGCTCCAAGGGCCCCTGCAAATAATATGTGCTTTCATATGCGAAATCACTATATGAATAGGAGATGATCTCATTGTTCTCTAAATCGTACCCTTTATACGGAACGAACAGGATGTGTTTCTCCTCGGCAGCGTCTGTTGCAATGGTAACAGCTCCTGCATCCATACCCGGTTCTGAAACAACCTGGGTGAACACAGTACCAGAGTATTTTCCCGCAAAAGCGCTGTCGCCGTATGCCCATGAGATGATAAGCTCATCCTGATCAGCATCACCCATTACCATATCTACATTTGCAAAGGATAAGAATGGGAGCAGAACCAGAAGAAATAGTTGTAATGAAGGTCTCATGGTAAACCACCTTTCACATTATCATTCATGAGAATCAAAAGCAATTCTAATGGGTTTATCTTAATCCCTTAACCTGCTTACAAAATAGCACATTCGGTCCAATAAACCTCCGATTCCTGCCTGAAAATAACTATACCATCCGAAACCATCCCACGTCAACAAGAATAAGAAGATATACTCGTGTAACTGCACATCCGGACGTACCTGTCCTCTTAAGCCGGATTATCCGATTTCTATCTTCGGGACATTGTCATTCCAGGGCATATAATCCACATAGAATCCGTATATCGAACCCCGGCTTTCATGCCTGGGTTTTCTTTAATGGCTCCCCTCTGAACAACTCCTCTCGACCGGAGTTCGCTCTTCGGGTCAGACTTAACTTACGCCCTTACAAAAGCAAAAACTGGTGAGATATACGGATTGATATGGTTGGACCCGTCAATGGGCAAGAGGAACGGTCTTTCGTGGAAGAGGTGGATTTCTCTTTCCTGAGAGCGTTCATTCCTGTCCAGATCGAATTAAGACCGATATAGAAGGCGCCTATCTTATCAATTCGATTCAGTATCAATCACTTCTTTATCCATTCCTACTCTATTATCAGGCCAAAGAGTAAAAAGAACAGTCTGGAGGTATCAGTAGAAATCGAACTTGATTCCCAGGTAAAGAGCGCCATCGAAGACGTTACCGTTTTTATTTTCGTTAGTGCCAAAGAGCTTCGCTCCCACACAGGTGTACGGTTCAAGATCCAGAAGTAATCCCCGCCTGAACAGTGGTATTCGCCATCCCAGTTTAACGCCGGCTGAGATGGCCTCCACCTGCTCCTCACCCGACCTCCAGAGCGCTCCTGCGCCCAGGTACGCTCCAGCGAAGAGACCCGACATGGGCCGCATGAAGTACTTTCGCAGTTCAGCTCCCAGCTCAATGCCGAACCCCGTACCTCTGGTTTCAACGGGGCTTAAGATATTAACGAGTGTCGGCCCTCCGTAGAGTATCCATGTACCCATGGTATCCGGCAGCAATGGTCCCTCGATGTGGAATGTAACCTCGAGTGTCTGCATGATCGTGAACTGATTCTCTGTTCCGGGCCAGGGAGAGGGATTGGCCAATGCAACACCTGTTAATTGAAGCGTAACCACCAACATCGGTATAATAATAGTTTTGATACTCATTTTACTCCTATACAATCCCTTTGCCCTGTACATCCAAGGGAATGGAGCAATAAGCAAAAGGAATCTTGATTTCAAATTTCTGACTGAAACTAACCATACGACCTGGAACAGCTGCGGTCAAACATCATTGCTGACAAATGCGCACTGGGATATCTGGTATAAAGGTACACGCTCTCCCGGAAGTCGGATTTGCTGAATTTCACCCGACCTCTATCTCCGGGACATCGTCCTGCCAGGGCATATAATCCTCTCTGTTATTTACCGGAACTGAAATGAAATCAGTAATATTCAGTTAATCCCTATGATGTGGTTCCGAATGTGGAACCAGAGAATGGGGTTTTTCGAAACCGTGAGAATTCATAAGTGATTCGTTACCCATTATCTCCCTGGAGAAGCCATCGGCGCATATTCTGCCATTATCAAGCAATGCCGTTCTTTCACAGGTTTCCAGCAGGAACTCGAGATCATGTGAAGCGATCAGCAGAGTTTCTCCTGAATTTTTGAGAAACTCTATCAGCTGCCTTCTTGCCCTGCTGTCAAGACTGGACTCCGGCTCGTCAAGCAAAACAACAGTCGGGTTCATGATCATTACCCCTGCAATCGAGATCATTCTTTTTTCTCCCCCCGATAGGTTGTGGGGAGGTCTTTCCGCCAGATCAGACATCTCCATTCGGGTCAGGTATGCATCTATCATTGAACCAGCTTCCTCTTTGGAATAACCGAGATTAAGAAGGCCAAAAGCCAGGTCGTCCCTGACAGTCGGACAAAACAGTTGATCATCAGGGTTCTGAAAGACAAAGCCAAGATTGCCGTTGAAACTTCCGGTTTCCACGCGAGAATCAAGAACAGCCACAGAACCTGAATCAGGCGCGAGTATTCCTGCAAGAAGCAGAAACAGTGTAGTTTTACCCGACCCGTTGGGGCCGATTATTCCAACCTTTTCACCTGGCATTACTTCTAGATCAACACCTTTGAGAACAGGCTCCTGCCGGGGGAAGGTAAATTTCAGATTCTTTCCGATTACATGAGTACCGGTCTGCATAGATATTCTTGATTTACGATGTTTCAACAGCGATCTCCAGAACTATCAGAAGTACAGATGCGGTTACAATCGCAAGAAAGATGATAACGTCGGACCTGGAGAGCCTTGTCAGAACATAACTTCTGTCTTCGTCGGCTGCGCTGCTTCCATAACCTCTCATTCGCATCGCGTTGAAAACTCTCTCGGACTGTTGAAAACCATTTATCAGCAATGTTGCTGCCGTTGGAACAATAACTCCAAATCTTCGAGCGATACTTTTCCCCGGTGTATAACCCCTCAGTTTTCTGGCGGTTGTCATCTTACTGTAATCTTCTCCTATGACCATTATGTACCTGCCGGTCATAATACCGATATCAACAATAATATGGGGAATCAGCATCCCTTTCAGTTTTCCTGACAAATCGGAAAGAGGCGTTGTGGTAATCATAACTATTCCCACGGTAATAATGCTCAAAACCCGCACACATGTATTCAATGCAAGAATGGCTCCCTGGGATCTCAGGATAACGGGACCTATTCTGAAAAGAGCCTGACCTTCTGAAAAGAGTATCAGGAATACGCTGACGAACAGAAGAAAGCTAACCGGAGCGCGAAATCTTGACAGAAGCAGCGACAGAGGAACTCCTGAAGCAATGAACAGAATGGCGGCGATGCATGGCAACATGAATATCAGGTGCTGATCCCTGATGAAAGCCATAGCCATCATGAGCAGAAACAGACCGGGAATTTTCAGGGTGGTTTCCCAGTTTTCGAACACTCTCATTCGGTGGTTTTGAAGCGACACGCTACAACAGCATATCAGGTTTGACCCTCAGCAGGAACCGGGCAACAAGAGCTGTGAATACCCCCTCTGCCAGGGCCAGCGGGAGGTGCGCGACTGCCATGGCGAGAACAGCGGATACTTCTGCTTCTGTATTGATATAAGCAGGTATCGTCAGAATCAGGACAGAGCCTACAGCAATCACGGCGAATGATACTCCGGCAAAGCCTGCAACAAATCCTGATAGAAGGATATTCCTTTCTCCCTGTCTTCTCAGTAATCGGTACATACCCCAGGAGAGCAGTGCAGCCCCGCCCATTGAAAGAGCGTTTACTCCGAGTGTGGTAAAACCTCCGTGACCGAACATCGCCGCCTGGAAGAATAGTCCGACAAGAATTGCCGGGAAAGATACCCAGCCCAGTAGAATCCCCATCAGACCTGCCAGAACAGGGTGAACGCTGACCGGGGGCAGGGGAATATGAATCCAGGATACCACGAAGAAAGCGGCAGCCATGACCGATGCCCTGGAAACAACTCTAGCCGTATCTTCGCTGCTGCTGTTCGCTTTTTTTATACAAAGCCACGTTAAAGCTGCGGTACCGGCGTATCCGGCAATACAGATCTCCAGCGGCAGCATCCCGTCAGGTATGTGCATTATACTTTTCTCGTTTTGATGCGAAGAAGAATGCGGTTCCAATAAAGCCCCATACAATACAGACCGACATAAGTACTATCTGAAGAGTGGATAATCCACACTGTTCAGTATCGGTCGCGGAATCTTCAGCAAGAGATATATGCACGATATCTCCGTGTCCGGCTTTGCGGACTTGCACATCCCAGTTCAGCGATTCCTCTTTGTCGGGCATGAATGAGAATTCTCCGGAATCGTCAGTCATTCCGATAAGGTACGGTACTGATGGGGCAGCTTCTGAGAATACAGTGACCTGTGCTCCGTTCATAGGCTGCCCGTCATCAAATGATGCCGAGATATATACAGAATCACTCAGTACTTCCCAGGTCACCCGTGCTCCATGTCCGAAGAGAGGAGCAGTAATCAAAAAGAGAACTGCTGTAAACAGAAAGCCCTTTACTGTATTATCGTGCAATAACAATGTCCTTCTCCCGTATGACCTAGCGTGCAAAGAACTTCCAGGAGTTTGGTGTATGTCTCTTCAGGCAGCTTCTCAGAGAGCGACGCAAGGTTTTCCTGCACTGTACCCTCCTGCATCAATGCCGCGAAGGGTTCGAATCCGATAGCCATCATGTTAAGATCGCAATCAGCGGGTTGATCAATATCCCCGAAAATATGATCAAAGTGGAAGGTCATTTCAAGCTCACTGGACTCTCCGGGTGTGACGAAGCCTTTCCTTGTGTCACCCACGAATTCTCCCGCGGAATATCTGTATCCGGTTTCAAATCCGAAACTTACGTTGTAGGATTGGTTTCCCTTTTCCGCCTGTGCGTCAATATAGACGCTGTAGCCTTTGGAAGGACCTTCTTCACAAGGAATCATACTCCATGAAATGGCGTTGTAATGCCCTGCGGGCACGTCTTCCAGAATTCCAAGGAGAATCGGCTCAGCGTTATCGTCACCTTCAGCCAGATCAACAGTGAAAACACCGTTTAACTCAACCATCACATCACCGATTATCTCGGAGCCCGAATGCGGATCGTACGGAGGATCGGTCTGATAGGCGGTGACATCTGTGATGGTAACGTAAAGGTGCCTGAATGTGATATGCCATCCATCGTTTGAAACAAATCCTGATCGGACAAAATCTTCACCATTTGCTGTAAATCCTAATTCTCCGACAACCTCCTGCTGTATGTCATCTGTTATCTCCTGTGCGTCCTGACCGGCTTCATCCGCGCCGCAGGATACAAATGTTAGGCCAAGAACCAACCATGCTGATGCCAGTACTGCTGTTCCTTTAAACATTTCCACTCCCTCTTATATGGTACAATTCTATACACCGGCAACAAATCCGAAAGATACTCCTGTTTGAGTTTCGTCATCACCGGTGTTTATCAGATCGAATTGGGATATCATTTCTATGGATTCCGTTACCGGGAAGTTAATCCCGAAGGAAACAGATGAATAATCGAATTCTTTTTCTCCGTCTTCATTCTCAGCGTATTCAAAATCAACTGCCGACAGCAGCTCAACTCCGCTGGCCAGCCTGTAGTAAAGAAGTGGCTGCAGCCTTGTGGATTGATCTCTTTCATTAGAATTCCTGTTTTCAATCGTTTCTTCGATCTGCCCCTGGAATCCCCAGTTATCGAAGTCGAGGTTTGATTCTATTCCCAAGGATATACTGCCGCCGGTACTTGTGGAGCCGAAGAAATCCAGCTTGACAGCTTCATCTTCAATTGCGGTCCAGAACAATCCCAATGTAAAACCATCTTCGGCATTGGCCAGATATCCGTCTGCCTTAGTGCAAAAACTGACGAAAGTAGAAAAATTCCCTGTCACTCCAATTCCTAACAGTGTTTCTGTTGAAACAGCCGAAGATTCCGAAGGACTGTCCAGACCCTGGTACCCGAAGTAGACTTCAACATCACTGAATCCCGGATCGAATGCCTCAGTTGTATCGAGAGCATATCCTGCACTGCAAACGACAAGTAACATACCCAGAAGAACTTCAGTTCTGTTTCTCAATTTTCCTCCTCTTTTATTGCGAACATTCGCATTAACAACTATTCGCAATTATTCCATTCCCGATCCGTTCTGTCAATATTCCGGAAATGTTAAATGGAAAATGTCAATCGGTTTCAATCCGTGTTAGTATCTCTGCAGTTCCTGCATAGGCCGTGTACAGAAAAATGATACGGACGACAATTGAAATCGTAGATATCTTCAATTTTATCGAGAGACGCGGAAATATCACTTTCAGTAATTTCGGTTACCGAACCGCAATGCCTGCAGACAAGGTGAACATGAGGACCGTGCTCACCGGTTGCGTATGCTGTTTTCCCATTGCCTAAATCAATCCTGGTTGCCAATCCGTTCTCAACCAGCAGATCCAGTGTTCTGTACACGGTTGCAATATTCATAGAGCTGGTTTTTTCTCTGGTCTTCTCCATCACCTCTTCCGCGGACATATGTCTGCCGCTATGGGCTATGATATGTACGATCATTTCCCTCTGCGGAGTGATTCTGTAGCCATGATCGCGAAGCTTTTTCAGGTAAGTATGACAATGGGGCATTTCGACTCCTTTGATGCGAACCTTCGCAACAAGCAATATCAGATTTTCTTTCTCCAGTCAACCGGACCCTGATATCGAATTTACCCTCTTCTCTCACCTGATCCGGTTTGATTCCACTGAATCTTTCAGTTGCTTAAGTGGATATCAGCTGAAATATGTTAATATTCTGCGATAATACGCGAACAACGATATAATAAATTATTCTGTAGTATATAATAACATCATATATTTGAAACATTTCAATAATGATATATATTCCTTCAGATAAATTGAAGAAGTTGAGTTCTTCCCTGGAGGTTTGTATGGTCGAGTATCAGAAAACCGGTCGGTTCTTCGGTATGATTGCCGAAGATCTCAAATCCATAGGTGAAGAGGAGCTTCACAGCCTCGGTGCCAGCGAACTCGAAATGACATACCGCGGTATCTTTTTCCAATGTGACATCGAAACACTTTACAGAATCAATTATCAGGCCAGATTCTTTTCAAGGATTCTAGCTCCAATTATTACCTTTGATTGCCACAGTGACAGATACCTGTATAGAACAGCCCAATCAATAGACTGGTCTCAATTCCTTACCCCTGACAGCACATTTGCAATTTTCTCCTCTGTACATGATTCAAATATTACACATTCGCAGTACGCTGCTCTGAAACTGAAGGATGCCATAGCCGACTGGTTCATGGACAGGTATGGCAGAAGACCTAATATAGATACCATCTCTCCCGACCTCTGGATCGGTCTTCGGATCCAAAAGAACCGAGCCTATATCAGGCTCGATACTTCAGGCGGATCTATGCATCGGCGAGGTTATCGGAAGCAATCTGTAGAAGCTCCAATGCAGGAAACACTCGCTGCAGGCCTGGTTGAATTATCCGGATGGGACGGGTCCATTCCCCTCTACGATCCCTTCTGCGGATCAGGTACCATTCTTTGCGAAGCGCTGATGAAGTACTGCCGCATACCCTCCGGTTATCTCCGGAAAAGATTCGGATTTGAAAATCTTCCAGAATATGACAGTGAACTCTGGAGCACTGTCAGGAAATCCATTAACTCCGGAATCAGAGAGCTTCCGGAGGGATTGATCGCCGGTTCTGATATCTCCAGGGAAGCGGTTAAGGCAGCACGCAGCAAATGCACCCAGCTGCCTTCCCGCAAAAGGAAAAAACAAAACACCTCACCCTATTCAA
>JAUWMQ010000141.1 GCA_030613065.1 Candidatus Aegiribacteria sp.
GGTGGATACAAAGTACGAACTGGGAAAGGATGATAATGGTGATATCATCCTTATCGATGAGATACATACGCCTGATTCCTCAAGATACTGGATAGCCGGCAGCTACGATGAAAGGTTCCAGAGTGGCCAGGAACCGGAAAACATCGACAAGGAATTCCTCAGGCTATGGTTCAGGGACAACTGCGACCCCTACAATGATGAGATACTCCCGGCAGCTCCCGATGATCTTGTCGTTGAGCTGTCATCTCGATACATAAAGCTCTACGAGATGATTACAGGCAAGGAGTTCGAACCTGCGCCGGGTGATGATCCCCTTCAGAGACTGAGGAATAATCTCAAAGGGATATAGTTAATCAATGTCTCCGAAAAGGTCGTCAGAATTTTTGTCGTCATCCGGATGAATGACTTTTTCAATTCTTTTCAGTGTTTCTGCTGAACGTACACGAAGTTCTTCAGCCTGTTTTATGACATCTTCCGGTGACGGTGGCTCGATTTCCGGAATGTCATTCAGTGATTCCTGCTCGTCCTCTTCCCCACCTGGAGCTTCAGCTTCATCGGCGGAAACATCGGTTTCGGGCGGTGCAGCGGAATCATCCTCGTCATCATCAATCGAAACGCCCTTGATGCTGGAGATGATTTTCTTTCCGCACAGCTGAACGCCTTTGGCGTTTTCACTGGTTACGCGGTAATCGGATATGAGGCATTCATCCTTCCTGCTCCGCATCCTCTTTGTCCGCTGGAACCAGAAATCAAGCTTCATCTCAGGTTTCAGGGTGAAGAACGCAACCTCATCTCCTTCGGGGATAAACATGTACTCCTTATCAAGAATGAAGCTGCCGATACAGAATCTCTTAATGAACGCGATCCTGGTCTGCTTCTGCTGATAGACAACTGTAAAAACCATTTCCCTGTCATGCACACCACAGAAAAGGATATTCCCGTCTATGAAATACTTCTCCTGAACCGGAATAACCCTGTAGGTCCCGTTATCAAGTAAGAATACGAACCTGTCATACTCGGAAACGCTGAAAGTCTTCTCCCCCTTTATCGATGTTCCAAGAAGACCGGTACGAGAATTGAAGCCAACCTTAAGGTTTCTTATCGCAACTTCCTTCACATCGATATTACTGAAATCCTCGATGCTGGTTAATCTGGGAAAGTTCTTCCCATATTTTTCAATAAGTTTTTCCAGATAGTCTATTGAGAACGGTACAATGTTATTGAGATTGGACTTCGCCTTCTTCATCTTCTTCTGGATAATACCCATCTCTTCCTTGTGACTGTCGATATCGAATCTTGATATCCTTCGGATTTTCAAAGAGAGGAGTTTATCGATATCCTCTTCGGTAATTTCCAGGTTAATCTCATCTGTAAATGGCTTCAGGCTCTGGAGAACTGCCTCTCTTACATTATCCCACGAAGTACATTCCTCGATATTCTTGTAGAGCCTGTTTTCAATGAAGATCCGCTCAAGGGTCAGCCAATGCAGCCTTCCGGTGTAATCATTGATTTCCAGTTTCAATTCAAGCTTCAGTATCTCTATCAGCCTGCCGGTACAGTAGTGGATCATCTCAGAGATGGTGGTTTCAACAGGGATTCCGTCCTGGATGACAACGATGTTTGAAGTATTGGAGATTTCGCAGTCCGTATGGGCGTATAGTCTTTTCATCCCTTCGTCAATTCCGACTCCGCGGGAAAGCCTTACATTGATCTCAACTGAATCAGTAGTATAGTCATCAATTGATGATATCTTTATCTTGCCCTTTTTGGATGCCAGTTCAATTGAGTTTATTACCGATTCGGTCGTGGTTCCCCATGGAAGTTCTCTGATTATAAGATTCTTCTGGCCGTCATTCTCTATCCTGGCTCTGTTCCTTATTTTTCCTATACCGTCATTGTAATCGGATACATCTATCCGGCCGCCCTGAGGAAAATCGGGATACAGCCTGAAATCCTCCTCCTTAAGACACGCTATCTGAGCCTTCAGAACTTCATGGAAATTATGGGGAAGTATTCGTGTCGACATCCCCACCGCGATACCCTCCGCCCCAAGTAGAAGCAGGACCGGAAGCTTGGCAGGCAGAAGGACAGGTTCTTCGTTCCGGCCATCGTAACTGGGTTCGAAATCGGTGATCCTTTTATTGAACAGAGTCTCACGGGCAAGATCAGTCAGCCTGCATTCTATGTACCTTGATGCCGAAGCTCCGTCGCCCGTAAAAATGTTACCGAAATTACCCTGTCTTTCGATGAAAAAGCCCCTGTTAGCAAGGGAAACAAGCGCGTCTCCTATTGATCTGTCGCCATGGGGATGGAACTGCATGCAATGACCTATTACATTGGCCACCTTGTTGAACCTGCCGTCATCCTTCTGAAACAGGGACCATAGAATCCTTCTCTGTACAGGTTTAAGACCGTCAGCCAGATCAGGAATAGCCCTGTCCTTGATAACGTAGGAAGCATATTCCAGAAAATTGCGATTGTAGAGCCTTCTGAGGCTGGTTTCGCTCATACCAGGTTTTCCATGATGAATTCACGCCTTTCGGGCGTGTTGCGCCCCATGTAGAAATCCAGCATTTCGGGAACCTCTTTCAGCCTTGTGATACGAACCGGCTCCAGTCTTATATCCTTGCCGATGAACTGCCCGAATTCCTTCGGTGATATTTCCCCAAGACCTTTGAATCTGGTTATTTCAGCTTTTTCACCGAGACGGTTGACGGCTTTACTTCGTTCCTTCTCACTGTAGCAGTAAACGGTTTCCTTTTTGTTCCGTACCCGGAACAGAGGTGTATCAAGAATAAAGAGGTGTTCATCCAGAACAAGACCCTCGAAGAAGTGAAGAAACAGCGTCAGAAGGAGATTTCGTATATGCATACCATCAACGTCCGCATCGGTTGCCAAAACAATTCTGTTATACCTCAATCCCTCGAGGTCGTTCTCTATATTTAAAGCGCGCATGACATTGTAGATCTCCTCGTTCTTGTAGACGGTGTCCTGCTTCTTGCCGAAGCAGTTAAGCGGTTTTCCTCTGAGGGCGAATACAGCCTGAGTCTGAACATCCCGGCTTGAAATGATGCTGCCTGCTGCGCTTGTACCCTCGGTAAGGAAGACCGTTGTTTCCTCGGCCCTTTTATTATCATCTCCGTAGTGAATCTTGCAGTCCTTCAGATGAGGTATCCTTAAGGCAACCTGTTTTGCCCTTTGCTTAGCCTGTTTTTTAACGTCGATAAGCTCGGTACGGATCTTCTGATTGATCTTAACTTTGTTGACCAGAATCGAGGCGATTCCGGGATTCTTGTGCAGATGCTGTTCCAGCTCGGTTTTGACCATGTTGACTATCCAGCCCCTTATTTCAGTGTTGCCAAGCCTGGTCTTCGTCTGGGATTCGAAAATTGGTTCCTTGATACGTATTGAAACAGCAGCGATAATGCCTTCACGGACATCCTGTCCTGAATAGCTTTCTCCCGCGTAGGAGTTTATGCCTTTGGTTATGCCCTCCTTGAAAGCTGAGAGGTGTGTTCCCCCGCTTGAAGTATACTGACCATTCGCGAATGACAGATAGCGTTCGCCAAAATCGGATGTATGTGTCAGCGCGAATTCAAGGGTCTGCTCGCGGAAAAAGATGACAGGATATATTGATGAGTCTCCCGCTTCATCATGAAGAAGGTCCATCAGACCATCTTCGGAGAGAAATTCCGTACCGTTCAACTTAATTCTGAGGCCGGCATTCAGATGAGCGTAATGGAGGCACCTGTCCTGAAGAAATTCTTCAAGGAAGGAGAAATCACCGAAAATCTCTCTGTCCGGGGTGAACTCAACCAGGGTACCGTTTCTTTTTGAGGTATTTCCGCTCTCATCACTGATCAGTACGCCACGACTGTAAACAACCTCACGATAACTGCCATCCCTGTATGCGGTCACTTTGAAAATCTCCGAAAGAGCATTCACAGCTTTAGTTCCGATACCGTTGAGCCCGACACTGAACATGAAAACGTCAGTATTGTATTTCGCGCCGGTGTTAATCTGGGAAACACACTCCACCAGCTTTCCGAGAGGAATGCCTCTTCCGTAGTCCCGTACAGTAAGGGATGTCCTGTCGCTGGAAATACTGATTCGCTTGCCGCAACCCATTATGTATTCATCAACAGAGTTGTCCATGACTTCCTTGAAAAGTACATAGATACCGTCATCAGGATGTGTACCGTTGCCGAGGCGACCGATGTACATTCCTGTTCTGAGGCGAATATGCTCGATTGAGGAGAGGGTTTTTACTTTACTCTCATCATAAACTTGTGATTCCTGTATAAGATTATTTGTCATTTTACACCATATGTCATGTGATAATTATTTGAAATATACACTATGTAGTATAAGACTGCATTTCTCTATATGCCAGCCTCAATATATAGTGGTAATGACTTTCTGAACGTACCATATATAGAATCATAACAAACATTGTCTGCGATATATTCATCCTGCTGGAAACGTCATTTCGATATCAGGGAATCATCTCCCTGATCTTAATGGCCAGTTTTCGAACGGTGCTGTTCCGCCCTTTGAAATTTAAGATCGATTTCTCACTGATTCCATCCATTATCGACATGTCACAATCCAGTAATGCAAGGAATTCGTTAAATCCTTCCGGAGCCGTTTTCGGTTCACGTTCATCAACCGTTGAAAGGGCTTCCTCTCTTGAGATAACCCCGCACCTGACCATATTGGCGTACAGATATTCATACTTCCCAATGCCGGTTCTGGATTTAAAGAGAAAACTGGAATGCGGTGTACCGAGACAATCGTATCTTACATCAGCCATGGATTTTCCGAAATCAAGCTCCCTGTTGAGCGTATCGTATATCATCGGCAGATTCCATTCAATAAAATCGGGAAGGTTGATCTGCTTAACCTTGAACATCCTTTTCCATGATGGGAAAAAGTAATCCCACTTCAGCTCCTTTAAAGGAATTGCGCCCTTCATTATGTTTTTAAAATAGACTCTGTCCATAAACGATGACCAGGAAGGTGGAGCTTCAAGCATATCGGAAAATCCCGCTGCAATCAGTCTTATCCCCTGAGTATCGGCAGCCCGGAATATTGCTGTGGGCATCAACACAACGCAGGCCACGCAGAATTCACCCGTAACTTCGAGAGCTCGTTTGTAAACCTTCTGCAGAAGGTCAAAGCTCGGAGAATAGGTAATCAGATCCACGCCCAGCTTTGCAGCCGATTTCTTCGCGAATGCAAGTGCGCCGGGGTCAAGGAATCCGTTGTCAAAATTGAATGCGAGACAACGCATTCCATACACGTTCTTAAGTAACCACAGGGTGTAAGAGCTGTCTTTGCCACCGCTGAAAGGAACGAGTATATCGTATTTCTTTCCCTTTCCTCTGTAGCGGTCAAGTATCCTCTCAAGTCTTTTTCTTCTTGCATCCCAGTCAATGTTAGAGTATTTCTGTTCATGTTCCTTGCAAACTGAGCAAACGCCATTCTCGTCAAAATCAATATTCGGATAGTTATCCGGAAGAATACAGCGTGTACACCTTATAACTTCTTCTGTCATATCATGCCTTTCAACTGTGAATAAATTTCCTAGTAATTTAGTATATAATAAGCGGAAAATCGAAACACAATATACCGAACAAAGTGTTCTGTTCAGACGAGGTAGGAAATATCTTCTTCAAGCCCTGCTTCCCTGAGAGCTTCCTTTCTGCGCACTTTTCTTGTTGTGGTTTTCGGGAATTCATCCTCTCGAATGATAAAACGGGCAATCCGCTTGTAAATCGGCTGAGACGCATTGAATCTCCGCACGATCTTCCTCATGTATTCCGCAAGGTATTCGGTTGTAAGACTGAATCCTCTCTCCTCAGCATTTTCGATGAATTTTTCCATATCGGGAACAAAGATAACCCATATCTCCTCGCCCTTGGTTTCGGTTTTCTTGCCTGCAACCATGCATTCAAGGATATGCGAATCCTGTCCAATGGTCATTTCTATCTCTTCGGGGTATACATTTTTGCCGTTCTTTGAGACGATCACGTTTTTCTTTCGTCCGGTTATGAAAAGGAAACCATCATCGTCGATATGGCCGTAATCCCCGGTGGTGAACCAGCCATCGTCCGAAAGAACTTCAGCGGTTGCCTTGGGGTTGTTGTAATAACCCATCATTATATTGGGACCTCTTGCAAGGATTTCACCATTTCCCTCAATATCGGGATTATCAATTAGTATAGTTACGCCGGCAAGAGCCGGACCTACAGATCCTATCCTGTTGTCTTTCAGAGTATTGACGGTGAGTATCGGGGAAGTCTCAGTTAACCCGTACCCCTGAATGAAACTGAATCCAAGTTTCATAAAACCATCAACAACTTCAGGAGCGATACCGGCACCTCCGGAAATACAAAGTCTCATATGTCCTCCAAGCTTATCGTGAACTTTGGAAAACACTTTCTTCCTCAAACCCCTGTTACCGAGAACCTCTCCAATACTGGAGATGGTCAAGCCGAGACGATACTTGAAGGGTCCACCCTTCATGGACTGAATAGCACCAAAAATTTTCCTGTACATAGCTTCCCAGAGCAGAGGAACAGCAAGTAGAATTGTAGCCCGGGAATTGATCATGTCCTCAGCTACATGTCTTATACCTCTGCAGATATATATGGAGACTCCATGGGTCACGGGAAAGAGAAAACCGCATGTGCATTCGAAGGTATGGTGTACTGGAAGGATTGAGAGAAATACATC
>JAUWMQ010000120.1 GCA_030613065.1 Candidatus Aegiribacteria sp.
TGTTATGTTAAGCTTAACATAACATGAGGTCTGATGTTCCGTTCAGGGGAACCGGTACCGCTAATTCTCGACGACGTGCTGGTTAACTTTGATGACCGGCGTTCTGCCGCAGCACTGAAGATCCTGGCGGATTTCTCGAAAACAACCCAGGTTATATTCTTCACTCACCATCAGCACATCATAGAACTGGCAAATAATACGCTGGATAAAGACAGCTTCTACCTCTTGCAGCTTCCATAATTCTACAGGAACTACAGATTTAAAACGTATATCATCCTGCACTACAGAATCATAGAATGACAATCAAGGAGTCTGTAATTTCGCAGCCTTTTCGGGATCCACCACCAAATTTCATCCTGAAGAACCTATTCGAAAGTAATGCCTTTCTCGCGCAAAGTCCTCGTAAGCGTCTTCATATTTCTGCGATCACTTACTGCCAGTAAGGTATCCGTGAGCTGTTCAACCTTGCTCTTCCCGACCGATTTTACACGAAGGGCTGTCTCCGAGTCCGGGCAGCGGATCAGAACAACAGATTCCTTTCGTATTCTTCGGCATCGTCCACACCATTCTTCGATTTGATGGCTGACGTTCTCCGGCAGTTTCCTGTCTGAAAGATTTTCGAGGTCTGAAAGTATCCTTTCCGAAGTGATGCCTGACGCAGCAGCCTTTATCACCTTTTCGCCATTTATACGGAATATTTCTCCCATTCCCCGTCCGGTGCGCTCGGCAAGTGGCGCTATCACTGCCTCCGCTCCAGGGCTGGGGGACATAAAAACAACGGAAAAATCCGGCTGGATAACTATGTCAGCTTTTTCATCGTCACCCATGCTGAAATCATCCAGAAGACCCATAAGATACCGGCCAGGATCGGTAAGTCTCACAGCTATCCTGCCCTCTTCATTCACCATACAGCTGACGCAGCCAAGCGGCATCAATACATTGAAGAAGAACATGTTCAGACTCGATAACCATTCCTCAACCACTTGATCATCACTCATTGCAGTTCCCATATAATACCCGTCGGGTCCGTATAAGGCCGCATTATTCCGTTCCATATAGGACAGCAACGGGTTATCGGCATGAGACAAATACTCAAAGAGCTGATTGACCCAGACACAATCCCGATCGGCGAGAATACTGTAGGCTTTCAGTATCTCACTCCGCACATCGAGCGTTTTAGTGTATCGGATGAACACGTACGGTGAAAAATCCGGAAATCCGCCCAGATAAACACGATCATCGACATACCCCGAAGGCGGCATCTTTCGTCCGTTCATGAAGTCACTGATCCATTGCAGCACAGCACGAAGACGTTCACTTCGCCCAAGCGCCACCCATTCTCGTCCGCGGTCAGTGGTCCGGAGAATGTGACGTTTTTCTTCTGAGCGTGCTTCTTCCAGGTAACCCATTCTCAACAGAACATTCCGGGTATATCTCACTCTGTTTTCCCGGTCATCTTTAACTATCCTTGCGAACATGCTGTCCATTGGCTGCAAAGCCTTCGACAGGTTGTCCATCGCTTTTGAAAAGATTGATCCGTCGTTCTTCCTGGTCTGAATTGGTGCCGCCGTGGCCTCCAACAGGAACACTGTCATGTCCTCCAGCACCTGGGTACAGACCTTCATGCTCTCATGGCTGAAGCCATCGGGGAGCTCAGGCGGCGTCCAGTGAAGTTTTTTGTGAATCCCGGGCAGTATCCCCACGCACAATCTGAAAGCCATATCCAGCTTCAGAAAGATCAGCAGAACTCCTATTGCTTTCCTCAGAGCAGCGGCCGGTATTCCCCGGGTGCAGTCTCCAAGTTTATTCACAAGCTCATCCAGTTTCAGTGTTCCGCCGGCAGTGTCCAGTTCCCCAACGATTTTCTGCAGGATGGCGAAGGTATTCCCTCCGGGAAATAACGGATGCTCCTCCTGGAAGACAGCTCCATTCCGCCAATCCGAAGAGTTCTCAGCTTTCATAAAGTTCTTCACCCATTCGGGACTGACTGACTGTCGGGCAAGCTGCCGGCTCACCTCCCAGCTTTTCATCCGTCCGTCCGGTGAATTCAGAAGTTCCTTACGCTCCCGCATGCTCAGCAGTTCATGAACGTATTCCGTCATGCTTTCCGGCCCCCCTGCATCTCCAAGCGGAGATTCGATCCTGTCCAGATCCTTCAGCATGCGTCCAAGAATATCACCGTCCGGTGTGAACCGAAGCATATCAGGATTCTTCTCAAGCCGTTTCAGCAGGCTGGCCCGTATCAGAACACCTGAGTCGCACTTCAGATTCCCTTTGTAAAAGGATGATGAACCATGGTGCAGGATTTTGCTGAAGCTCCATCTTTCTTCTTCACGAAGGCCGTTCCAGATGCCGGCAAGCCTGACTATTACTTCCCAGTCGAAGTTAAACAGTTTCATCACGGTACTCGATTCCATACTCGTACCCCTGCTCACAGAGGTAGAGCTGTCGCTTCATTGCAAATTCCTGCTCACTGCTGTCGCGGCTGACAATAGAATAGAAATAGGCGCGGTTCGCGCCGGGCTTCGGGCGCAGTATCCGCCCAAGCCGCTGAGCTTCCTCCTGACGTGACCCGAATGTTCCCGATACCTGTATGGCCACTGACGCGTCAGGCAGGTCTACCGAATAGTTGGCCACTTTAGAGACGGACATTACCTGTATCGCCCCGCTGCGGAATTCCTCGAACAGCCTTTCCCTTTCAAGCTGGGGAGTGCGGCCCGTGATCACCGGTATATCCAGCTCCCGGCCCATCATTCGAACCTGACCCACGTACATGCCCATTATGAGAATCCTTTCTCCCCTGTGCCTTTCCAGCAGACTGCGCACAACGGACAGTTTGGCGGGATTCTCCGCGGCAAGACGGATGCGGGCTCTGACATGCGCATGGGCATGCTTAATGGCCAGCTCGCGGGACATTTTCAGACGTATCTCAGTGCATCGGGCTTTTGCTATCCAGCCCTGACGCTCAAGCTCTTTCCATGGCATAGCAGCCTTCTGCGGGCCTATCAGGGCGAACACGTCCCCCTCTCTGCCATCCTCCCGGATTAAAGTAGCCGTCAGGCCCAGCCGTCGTTTTGCCTGCAGGCCGGCCGTCATCCGGAAGACCGGTGCCGGGAGAAGATGAACTTCATCGTATATAATGAACCCCCAGTTACGCTCTCTGAAAAGTCTCAAATGTGGAAAATCTCCGTCATTTCTCCGCCTGTATGTCATTATGTTGTAAGTAGCCAGTGTAACTGGTCTTATTTCCTTTCGAACGCCTGAGTACTCGCCTATTTCCTCTTCGGTAAGGGTGGTCTTATCCAGCAGTTCATCGCGCCATTGCCTTATAGCTGTGATATTCGTGACAAGAATGAGAGTTGATGTCTGCAGCCTTTCCATACAGCCCATTCCGATAATGGTCTTTCCTGCGCCGCAGGGCTGAACAATAACTCCTGACCCTCCCCGGGGACCACCGGCGGCATGAAAAGTATCCACAGCCTCAAGCTGATAGTCCCTCATACGGAATGCATTTCCCGTTCTCGTTGTCTCCAGCAGCGACAGCTTCAGTGTCTCACCATCTATATACCCGGCCAGGTCTTCTATCGGATATCCTATATCCAGAAGGGCTTTTTTTAGTTCACCCCGCAGGTCCGGATCAACCCGAAAACCTCTGTAAACCGGTTTATCAAGCAGGCGGCTGACGCTACGATATCCCGAAACCAGTTCCGCAAGTGCTGCTTTGTCTGCATGAAGCACCAGCCATTCGCCGTCCATTTCCAGCCGCAGCCTGCCGTACCGCGATGCCAGGTCTGAGATGTCATCAAGAATGTGCTTCTGTACCGGAAAACGCGACAGACTCGTTAGACTGTTCAGCATCTCTTTCAATGGAATACCACCGGCTCTTGCGTTCCACACCGACAGCGGTGTAATGCGATAAGTGTGAATATGCTCCGGTGATTTCACCAGCTCCGCATATCCCGCAAGGGCGTCGCGTGCTTCGCTATAAAGGGAGTTGTCCACTTCCAGCAGAACGGTCATGTCTCCCTGTACGATGATGGGGCCGTCTCCGTTACTCAACGGGGTCACACATCCTTCCGGTCTCTCCCTCTTTCATAATACTCCGTATCCCTTTTATAGAAGCAACAGTTTGATATTATACTCACCTGCCACAGCCTTTTCAGGATAGTATTCTCTGTTCAGCTCAAGCTCGCTGAGTATTTCAGTTAATTCAAGAATATCCCTCTCGATGGAATATCTTCTTTCGAATCTGTACCGCAAAATACAGATGCTGATAATTACACTGATATTACCCGGTAGTCAACCGCATATTGAGATGCTGACCGTTTTTCAAATATTGAGGATATGATTACCTGAGAAGGTTTCCAGGTTTCAAACGCAGCTCAGCGCTACATGCAAGGCAAAGAGTTATATACTGCGTACATTGAATACCGGAACGTTAAGCTGGAAAACTCAAAACCAGATTAGATCAGTCCGGTTGCTGCATCCTGAACTCTACTCTGGGAAAACGGTGTTCTATCATTGACATGATCATTCCATTCAGGTCAATGGCAACTTCATATGGAGCCATCTCCCGGTTGATAAGCAGGTACTTCGCAGCTCGTATCATGTTATTCATGGAACCTGTAACTGATCTGCTGAGACTCTTTGAAAAACGAATACTGGCGGTTTCCGGTGAAATGATTCTTTCCCATATGAAAGCAAATCCATCGTCCCGGAGGAATTCCTCCAGCACACCTGTCATTCTGTCGAGGAACCTGCTGTCTTTGGTTATTCCCCTGCCGTATGTCATCACGGAATACAGCGAAGTGGTGTTCACCATGATGATGTACCGGGTTCTGTCCGCTGTGAACAGATGCGCCGACCAGTCAGCAAATGGATTTGAATGCAAAGGTAATGATTGCGCCGGCTGTACACCAATTTTTCTTTCCAAGTTGATGTGACAGGCGTATTATCATGATAGTTCCGGAAGAAGTGGATGTGAGTACAAATTCCTCAGAGGCCATAGAGTGATGTCCTCATCAATCGGTATTACTTCCTCTCCGGGATAGATACACCAGAGATGATCCAGACCCAGGTCCTCAATCGCTATCCTGGCTGATCGTCCTGGCCGAGGTTTTTCAGAGTATTTGATCTCGAAACCAAAACGTTTGCCGTGCCGAAAGAGTAATATGTCAAGTTCAGCATTCTGCTGGGTTCTCCAGAAGAATATCCTGTCAGTATTGAAAGCTTGAATAACTTCTTCTACTACAAAACCTTCCCATGAATGACCTGCCACCTGATTGCCTGTCAGATCATCGAAATTCCTGATGCCAAGCAGAGCATGAAGTATGCCTGAATCGCGCAGGTACAGCTTTGACGCCTTAACCTGGCGCTTTCGAATATTAGCATACCAGGGCTGCAGACGACGAATGACATAAGCACCTTCAAGAATATCCAGATACCTGGTTACAGTGGTATGCGAGATTCCCATGGCCCGGCCGATTGCGGACAGATTCAGAACCTGACCATGGCAGGATGCCAGCATCATCCAGAAACGTCTCATTGTTGAAGCTGGAAGAGGATAACCAAGCTGAGGAAGGTCCCTCTCAAGAAATGTCCGAATAAAATCTTCCCGCCATGCAAAGCTGTCTGAATCATCAACAGCGGTATATGAAGGTGGAAATCCGCCTCTGCTCCATAACAGATTGATTTTATCCTCTCCGACCTCTTCGACGGAAAACCCGGATAAATCAACAAAAGCCATTCTGCCGGCAAGGCTTTCAGATACCCCCTTGATGATATCAGGAGACGCGCTTCCCAGAAGCAGAAAGGTTACCGTTCCGGGATGTCTGTCAACAACTGAACGGATTACAGCAAACAGATCCGGACGTCTCTGAACCTCATCTATCACTACAAGCCCTTCAAGGGATGACAGGTACATTTCAGGATTCGACAGGCGAAGCTGATCCGAGTGCGACTCAAGATCAAGGTATTGACCGGGATTGTCCTTCAGGTACTGTATAGCGAGGGTAGTCTTACCCGTCTGTCTCGCTCCAAGTAACGCTGTAACGGGAGAACGGGCAAGAGCGGATTCAAGACGCTTCATGTTACTGAATCTGTTAATCATGAGTGAATATTACCATGTAATCTGAACATGTCAATTGCAGATTTCATGCATGCATTTAAACCATTAAGATTACTCTGGAAAAACACTTGCAGCGGAATCACGCAACGAAAGAAATGGTTGCAATCCATGATGGAGAGCGTGAGATCGAACTCATGTGTGTCGAGAATCACTGTCTTCCCTGATTGGAACTCCACGGACTGCTCAAGGGGTTCCAATGGGATATATTAACCTCAAGGAATAATTGACAAGTAAAAACGGCGACGCCCCAAGCACGAAGAACAAACGGAAATCGGGCTCAGAGAACACAGGTGAAAACAACAGTTTTTCGGGTGAATCGGGCTATCAAGCCCTGATAGCATCAGGGAGAAAACTATTCCGTAAATTACTTGAACCGGTCACAGGGAGTAGTATTGAACCAGAGCGATTCCCGTGCTGGTGATGAAAACGATGCATAGAACATGGAAGGCAGAGTCAAGCAGATGCAGATTGTAACAGCGGAAACCCAGATCCAGCGCAGGCGAAAGAAAGCCCTTACAGACATTAAGAAGATCGAGAACACAGGTGACCAGCCACTGTTCAGCACATACCGGGTGATTTCCAGGACAGGGAGAAACTACATCGTTCACATTCGCTCGGTGGACCAGCTGATCAACAGCTGCACCTGCCCGGATTACAAAACAAATACCATAAGTACATGCAAGCACATCGAAGGGGTTCTCCAGCACATGAAGAGAACCCTGGGAAAGAAGTGGAACAGACTGGCCACCGGTGAGCTTCAATGCATTCAGATATTCCTCCACCGCTCCGAGTATCCAACGGTAAGAATTGCCCCGCTTCCCGAAGAGATGGATAAGAAGAAGCGGTTCCCCTCCATCCTGCTTAAGTACTTTGATATTGACGGTGAATTCATCGGGTCTGTAACACGAACTCTTCCTGTACTGCTTAATGAAATCGAATCACTGAATCCGGAGGAAAAGGAGCAGATATTCATTCATGAAGATGTTCATCACTATCTTGAGAACCTCAAGCATCAGGAATCGGTTAAACGTCAGAAAAAATGGTTCCTCAAACAGGTGGAAGAAGGCAACCGCTCCCTGGATGTTCTGAAGAGCGAACTCTACAGATTCCAGAGAGATGGTGTGCTGCATCTTGCCTTCGGCAGCAGAGTGCTCCTGGCGGACGACATGGGGCTTGGCAAAACGGTTCAGGCTATTGCAGCCATTTCGCTTCTCCATCAGCTGAGAGATGTGCAGAGGGTTCTAATCATCTGCCCAGCTTCCCTGAAGCACCAGTGGGAAAGGGAAATACACAGGTTCACCAACTTTTCGACCGGAGTGATAGCCGGTTCACCGGGAATCAGGAAGGAGTATTACAGAAATCCTGCCTTCTTCAGCATCATTAACTACGAGCTGGTCAGGCGTGACCATGAGCAGGTGCAAATCATGAGCCCCGATGTGATCATCCTTGACGAAGCTCAACGCATAAAAAACTGGCGCACGAAAACCGCGGACGCGGTGAAGCGGCTCAGAAGCAGATATGCCTTCGTTCTAACAGGAACCCCGCTGGAAAACCGTCTTGATGAGCTCTACAGCGTTTTCCAGTTCATTGACCCGAGTGTTCTGGGACCCCTGTGGCGATTCAACCAGCGTTACTTCCAGCTGGAACAGAGGGAATCAGGAACATACAAGGTGCTTGGCTACCGGAACCTTCATGAGCTCCGCAGCAGAATAGCCCCCTATGTTCTGAGAAGAACAAGGAATGAAGTGCTGAACGACCTGCCCCCCAGAACCGACAACAACTACTTCGTTGAAATGACCCCGGGGCAGCAGAGAGCCTACAATGAGTACCGGGAGATCATGGCAAGGCTTCTTGCGCAAATGAGAAAACGCCCCCTCACCCCAAAGGAGCACGACATATTGCTCCGTTCCCTTGTGAAGATGCGTATGATCTGCGACGCACTGGCGCTGCACGACAAGAACCTCAGCCAGAAGGACGCTGAAAAAACCTCCCCGAAACTCCGAGAGCTGAAACTCATCCTTGAAGACGAGGTTATTGGCAACAACAGAAAAGCGATTGTCTTCAGCCAGTGGACCCGCATGCTCAGCCTTGCCGAACGAGCCATAAAACCGCTTGGAATCAAAAGTGTTACCCTCTCCGGCAGCGTGCCCTCGAACAAGCGGGGCGAGCTCATCAGCAAGTTCTTCGAAGACCCCGAATGCAGGGTGTTCTTCTCAAGCGATGCCGGTGGACTGGGGCTCAATCTCCAGGCGGCAAGCCTTGTGATAAACCTGGACCTTCCGTGGAATCCCGCAGTTCTGGAACAGCGAATAGCAAGAGCCCACCGTCACGGCCAGAAAAACGCGGTTCAGGTGGTTAACCTGATTGCAAAGGGCACAATCGAGGAAAGGATGCTGGACACTCTCAGCGCCAAGAGGGATGTGTTCCAGGGAGTCTTCGGCACAGATGTGGATGTGGAAGAAATAAGCTTCGTGGATACTGGCCAGCAGATAATGAAACAGCTTCAGGATATGCTCCAGACTGAACCGGTTCAGGCAGACATACTGCCGGAACCAAAAAAACAAACAGAGAAACAAAAAGAAGAATACAAAACCCCACCCCCCACTCTAAGCGATTTCACAGATGCGATCCTTGGGACATTTCCCGGTCGCATTCAGCTTGTGGGCTACGCGCCTCAGCTGCCCGGAGCAGCCAAAGACAGACAGATCCTCCTGGTTGTGGATAAAAATCCCGACCAGATATTACCTGCTGCACGGCAACTTCTTAAAGAACAATACGCCAACATACCGGAAGTTCCCACACTCCATGTCATGGAAAAGAGCGGCTATCAAATCCTGATGTCCATACTGGGCAGAAACGACAGCACACTCTTTGAAGATAGTGAAACCTACCGGTCATCAGCCATCAATACCCCCACGGCAGAGGAACTGCGCAGAAAAAAGCTGAAAATGATCCTGAACGGTTTCGAACAGGCGGAAAGGAAGCTGAAACTGGCAAATGTACTGCTCTCAGGCGGATTCCCCGAAGAAGTCCTTCGTCCCATCCGGGACGCCCTCGCCTGGACAGTTTCCGCCCTCCTCAGCATAGGAATAGC
>JAUWMQ010000034.1 GCA_030613065.1 Candidatus Aegiribacteria sp.
GGCAATATGCATTGAGCAGAAGATCCTCACGGCTGAGATAGAATGCTCGGAGATTTGAGGAGAATACTGGAAGTATTTGACGATAATATGCGTGTATTATAGCCAGCTGTGTGGGTTTTATGCCGATGTTTTATTGTCGGACGCGCTCTTAGGGCCGGAGCAGCCTCGTTACCGGGGTTTTCAGTATGCGGCCGAAGAAAATGTATGCTGTGCCGGTGGAAGTGATCAGCATTACGCCTATCCCTGCCGAGAGCCATCCTGCCGGGAATACCGCAAGGCTGTCAACTGCGGCCCTGAGTACAGGGCTCAGCGAAAGAAGCGCAGTACTTGCGCCCCATGCCAACAGGCAGCCCAGAACAGCCCCTAGAACCATTGATATGAATGACATGAATAAGATCTGAAATGCGAAGATCATCGCAAGCCTGTTGTGGGGAGTGCCAAGGGCTATCAGAACGCCCAGCGCAAAGCGCCTGTTCTTCAGGTCGGCAACCAGAGTATGGATCGCGCTTGAAAGAGCGGACAGAAGTATTGCCGCGGCCAGAGCGGAGAGAGCGGCCGTTACAGCTCCCACAAGTATTTCAGCTTTCTGGGCGATGCCTCTCCTTGTTTCGGCCCGCAATCCGGTTTCCTCGACGGTTCTTACGATCTCGGGTACATCTTCAGCTCTATTCGCTGTTATCACAAGCGCGCTGTACATTCTGGTATCATCCGGAAGGAACATCGAATTCATCTCATCCACAAATTCAAAGGGAACACCTATCGCGAACAGGTTCATGTTACGGGAAGTTGCTTCTATCCTGGCTCTTACAGTTACCGGGGGATGGTCAAGGTTCGCTATTGAACTTCTTCCCAGAGTAACGATACATTCCGTTCCCAGAACACCTTCCCGAGTCAGACCCAGAAGATCGTTGGATTCGGCGAAGCCCGCATTGTACAGAAGCAGCAGGTTCTCGCTGAGGATTATCGGGAGAAAGCGGCTGGAGGAATCATCAAGCATGTAGGACCAGTTTATGTCTTCCAGAAGAGAATCTCCGAGGAATTCCCCCGTGACCCCTTCCAGAGTGATATCCGTGTAGTAGGGCTGTCCTCCCAGCTGCCCGCGCAGAAGGGCTGGAATATGGGCGTATATCTGGGGGTCTATTCTCGCCACAAGGGGTGAGTTCTCCAGTTCAATCTTTGTTTCCTCGGTGATTTCCATTCCGCCTGTTTCAGTTTGAAAGAATCCCACCTGCATTCCGGAAGGAGTGACCCGCACCTGTTCTGCAGGCAGATCGCTTGAAAGGAACCTGTCAAGAAGATTCTGTACACCAAGGCCGATTGATATGAAAAATACAAGAAGCAAAGACGCGGTGAACAGCATTGCCTGGCTGAAAATGTAATCCTTCCAGTGGCCCCTGTTCCAGAGGTGAAGGGCGAGCTTAACTTCAGAGGACTTCATGAAGAACGCCGCCTTTCAGTTCGAGGATTCTGTCGGCACGGCTGAGGACCCCCGTGGAATGAACCACAGCTATCAGAGCGAAATTCTGCTGTCTGCGGAGATCGTCCAGAAGATCGAAGAGGGTCTTCTCGCTTTCCTCATCAAGACTTGCGCTGGGTTCATCGGCAAGAAGAACCGAAGGCCTGTTAACAAGTCCCCTTGCTACAGCGACTCTCTGTCTCTCTCCCCTGGAAAGGAGTGATGTCGGAGTCTCATCGGCCCGTACCGAAAGCTTGTCCAGAACCTCAAAGGCTTGCGCCCGTGCTATTTCCAGGTTGCCCCCGGAAAAGACCGTCGGGAGTATCACGTTCTCAATCGCCGTCAGTGCCGGCAGCAGGTGAAAATCCTGAAAAACGAAACCCAGATAATCTCTGCGGAGAGCCGCAAGTTCTGACGGGGAGAGTCCATCCGTTGATGTATCAGCAATGCTCAGGCTTCCGCCATGATCCAGGTCGTGGGTTCCAAGTATGGCGAGAAGAGTGCTTTTACCGACGCCGCTTCTGCCTGTTATTGCCAGGAATTCGCCCTTCTTCACATCAATATCCAGGCCTGACAGTACTTTAATCTCATCGAAACTGCGCTGTATATTCCGGGCTTCAATAATACTCATTCAGTTGTCGCTCCAGGATAAAAGGGACGGAGGTAATTAAAAATTCTAATTACCTCCGTCCCTTATCATCAGCATTCGGAGAGTGTTGATTCTTTCAGGGGTAGCGAGTCTGCAGAAGTAGATACCGGCGGCGGCGGGTTCACCGGAGGCCCTCCTGCCGTTCCAGATAACGTCATGATATCCTGGAGAAAACTGACTGTTTTCAACTACTCTGTTCACAAGTTTTCCCGAAATATCGTACACCGTAATGCTGACCATCGTTACTTCAGGCAGCGTGAATCTGATGGTTGTCATGCCGCAGAACGGGTTGGGAACGTTCTGGTAGAGGAGAGCTGAGACCATCTGGAATTCCCCGCCTTCCACGGAAGTAGGATCGTACACCATCAGGACGTATTCCGGATGGTCAATGAAGGGATTTCTGTTATTCTGTATGTCGTAAACCGCTTCATTCCTGTCGGTTTCCTTTGTGCTGACCGGGTCGCTTATGTGCCAGCCGATAAGCATCTTTTCGGCCCAGTCGGTCAGCACGGCCCCTATGGCCATGGCGCTGCCTGGCCAGCCTGTATCCTCGCCAAGGTAGCGGGTGGCCATATAGAAGTAATTCCTGGCGAAATCCCCCTTGTAACCATCAATCGGTTCGAAAGCGGTTCCTGAGTATCCAGGATAGGAGCAGGGTCCGAGGCGACTGTCGTTTGTTGATGTCCAGGTCGGATTGCTGACCTCTCCGTAAGGTTCGTTCCCTCTTTTGCTGTTCACGTAGGTATCCGTTGGAACGATATGAAACAGATCAGTATTCATGGGCGAAGCATCATTGAACCAGCTCTTGGGCCAGGAGTGTTCCCGGTTGTAGGATTCACCTTCTCCGCTTGCAGAACCTCCCTGGTTCTGGTCATCGCCCAATGTGTATTCGTATGGAGGTGTTTCGCCCGGTATATCCGAATACATGTCCCAGACTTCGTTTCCATTCCTGTCATCCGTCGTGAAAAATGCCAACCATATGGCGTCATAGCTTATATTTGTGTGATTATCGATAATGTCGTGAAGAGCAGCCTGCAGCGCAGGTCCCGTAAGGCTGGCGGCTGGATCGTAGTATCCTGGAGGAGGGTCGGCAGAAGCGGGTGCGCTGAGAAGAAGAAATACCAGCGCAACATCGAGCACCCAGGATATCCGGATCATCATGAAAACTCTCTTCCTGAGTTGAGAACTATAAAGGTAGTATAATCAGGGACGAAATAAATAGGGACGGAGGATATTTAAATAAATTTTGTGATTAATCAGTGCTTGAAACGGGTAGTATGAACGTATTATTTGTGAATTCAGAATAAATTACCTCCGTCCCTAATTAATTTGAAAAGGTCGGCCGGTGAAAATTCCGTATCGCTGAAGCTGACGGTAAATGTAGTAACGTTATCTCCACCTCGTTTCAGCTGCAATTCAAGACTTGTTACTGAAGGTTCCTCATTACTGATCTCAAGACTGATCCTTAGTGCTTTGGGGTTGAGGGTCTGAATCAGGTCTTTTACGTCGTTCAGGATGGCGACCTGCGCTCTCGAAAGCATTCCGGTGGGAATTACGGATACGAAGGATATTGAGTTATGAGAAATCAGAACTGTGAGATCGGCATCAGATTCGGAGATGGAAATCAGGTCCGTGTCCGATGCAAGGGACTCCTCCTTTTCAAGTTCAACCCATCGCCTGGCAGACCTGTCCGAACCGCTTCCCGTTATCAGGCATGTCCATCCGTCCCTGCTGGCAATAGAACCTATCATGCTGCCCCGATCATCGATCAGATCGTAACCCTGCTGGTGCTCTACGGAACCGCAATGGAAACCGGCTGTTCCAAGCAGCAGCATTTCCTCAGTTCCCAGCTCCTTTGAAAGAAAAAGCAGCTGGGGAGTGAAATCGGTGAGATTTACACCAAGAAGGCTTACTCCGAAATCCCCCAATACGTTAAGAGAATCACAGAGCCAGAGAGGAATGAACTCGTTAATCCCGTCCGGCAACAGGTCAATATCCATATTGCCGCTAACGTGAACGTATAGAAAACAGAGACCCGGGATCATTCCCATTTCATCCAGCATGGATGCTCCACTGCCGCAGCTCCAGGAGAGCATAAAAAGGAACAATAACATGGTAAATACTGATTGAGTGACTCTCTTCATTGACATAACCCCCGATTGAATGTAACTTTGCCTTTCCACAAAGCTACAGATTACCTTTTGTCTGCGTCAATGTTTTCTGTTACCAGCTGATATAGTGTTATAACAGGAATCTTGACAGTAGAGAGGGGCTTCTGTATGCTACATGTTCGCTTTTTGCTGGCGTAGCTCAACTGGTAGAGCAGCTGATTTGTAATCAGCAGGTTAGGGGTTCAAGTCCCTTCGCCAGCTCCAATGAGAGAAATAGTGCTTGATGATAGATAATAGGAGCTGGCGAGGTTCCCGAGCGGTCAAAGGGGGCAGACTGTAAATCTGTTGGCAGTAGCCTTCGGTGGTTCGAATCCACCCCTCGCCACCAGTCCTGAATATTGGCGGCTTTGCAGGTGGTTCCGGCATGCGGGAGTAGCTCAGTTGGTAGAGCATCAGCCTTCCAAGCTGAGGGTCGCGGGTTCGACCCCCGTCTCCCGCTCCAGCCGGGAGACAAAGATAGATGGAGTGCGGTGTATAACCGCTTTAACCGGCAAAGGGGATTTGCAGGTAAATACTGCCGGAGCCCACGTAGCTCAGTCGGTAGAGCGCGTCCTTGGTAAGGACGAGGTCAGCGGTTCAATCCCGCTCGTGGGCTCCATGTAGATGAAAAAAGCAGTAAACTGAAGCTGAACACAGTATCAGCGCATTATCATATGGATGAAAGAGAAAAGGAAAAGGAGAAATCATGGCCAAGAAGAAGTTTGAGAGGACCAAGCCACACGTTAACGTGGGCACGATAGGTCACATCGATCATGGGAAGACAACCCTTACTGCAGCAATAACCAAGTGTCTTGCATCTCAGTTTGACAATGTTAGTTTTGTCACCTTCGACATGATCGATAATGCTCCCGAAGAGAAGAAACGCGGTATTACAATCGCCACTTCCCATCAGGAGTACGAGACTGAGAACAGGCATTACGCCCACGTAGACTGCCCTGGTCATGCGGATTACATCAAGAACATGATCACAGGAGCAGCCCAGATGGACGGTGCCATTGTTGTTATCGCCGCTAACGACGGTGTAATGGAACAGACAAAGGAACATGTGCTTCTCGCACGTCAGGTTAACGTTCCCAGAATGGTTGTTTTCCTTAACAAGGTAGACATGATCGATGACGACGAACTTCTTGATTTCGTTGAAATGGAAGTCGGAGAACTCCTCGACAAGTATGGATTCGATCCTGAATCTCCCATTATTAGGGGAAGTGCTCTCAAAGCTCTCAACTCCGACGGACTGCCGGGTACTGAAGACGCGAAGTGTATCTACGAACTTATGGCTGCGGTAGATGCTTGGATTCCCACACCTATACGTGATACAGAAAAGCCCTTCCTCATGCCTGTGGAAGACGTTTTCTCTATCGAAGGGCGCGGCACCGTTGGTACCGGAAGGATCGAGAGGGGTGTTGTCCATACAGGCGACAAGCTTGAGCGTGTCGGAATCCATGAAACTATTCAAACCGTATGCACCGGTGTTGAGATGTTCCGGAAGATTCTTGATGACGGACAGGCGGGGGACAATGTGGGTCTCCTTCTGCGCGGACTCAAGAAGGATCAGCTTGAAAGAGGAATGGTTCTTGCGAAACCCGGTTCAGTCAAGCCTCACACCGAGTTCTTCGCCAACATCATTATACTCAGCGAGAAGGACGGTGGCAGGAAGAAGCATTTCAAAACCGGATACCGTCCCCAGTTCTATTTCCGTACGACCGATGTCACTGGCGCGATTGAACTTCCGGAAGGCCGTGAAATGGCCCTCCCCGGTGACAATATTGATGGCGTAAAAATCACGCTAATTACTCCAATAGCCATGGAAGAGGGGCTCCGTTTCGCTATCCGTGAAGGCGGACGTACTGTAGGTCATGGTCTAGTTGACAAGATAGAACAATAGACAGGATTAATAGTGAGGGTAATAATCACACTCGCCTGCCAGGAATGTAGACAGCGCAATTACAGCACCACCAAGAACCGCAGGACGACTACTGGCAGAATAGAAATGAAGAAGTATTGCAGATTCTGTAATAAGCATACTCTTCACAGGGAAACGAAGTAGTTATTCTTAAGAAATTTCGCAGGGTCGTAGCACAATTGGTAGTGCACCGGACTCCAAATCCGGGGGTTGAGGGTTCAAGTCCTTCCGGCCCTGCCACAATCCTCGAGTGGAATAAAGGAAGAGGATAAATTATGGCAAGCAGCCAGACCAGGGACGGCAACTTCATTGTGAGGGGTATAAAGACTGCCATAAAATTTTTATGGGAAGTGAAGGCAGAACTGACAAAAGTTTCCTGGCCGACAAAAGAAGAAGTGATATCGTCAACATGGGTGGTTCTTTTCGCGGTAGGAATAACAGCAGTATGGGTTTTTGCCGCTGACCAGTTCTCCGCTATTTTAATAAGCGGACTCATCAGGCTGATTCACTAAAAAGCCGACAGCTGCAGTTCAAAAAGGACAGGATTATGGCAGAAGAAAAGACCGACGAACAGGGAACAGTTGAAGAAGATACATCCGTTGAGGAAGAGGATAACAGTCGATATTCCTGGTACGTTGTAAATTCGTTCTCCGGGTACGAGAAACGGGTTATGAAATTTCTGGAAGGACAGCTCAAAAGAAAATATCCCGACCTTGTAGGAGAGGTTCTCATTCCGACCCAGGAAATAACTTCTAATGTCAGGGGCAGGAAGACTTCCAGGCAGAAAAAGCTCTATCCGGGTTACGTTTTCGTTCAGCTTGATCTGAACCCTGAAATGATTATGGACATCAGGGCCATGAGCAACGTCAGTGGTTTTCCTCCGATGAATCAGGGGAATCCTGTACCCTTGACGGATGTCGAAATCAGGCGTCTGAAGGGACAGGCTGATGGTTCGGATAAAACAAAAATTATCAGGGTACCGTATTCGGTTGGACAGACTGTAAGAGTTACAGAGGGCCCATTCAATAATTTTACAGGGGTTGTGGAATCAATCAACCCTGAGCGCGGCAGAGTGAGGGTAATATTTACCATATTCGGCCGCAAAGCGCCTGTGGAGATTGATTTCTCACAGGTTCGTCTGGTCTGATCCCGACCAGATTTAACTCGAGGCGGAATGATCCGTCTCATTTTGGATAAGCCGCTGTAACCAGTAAGGGGAGGTTACTACGGCTGGGAAGGAGTGCTTACCATGGCCAAGAAGATTCTAGGTATGGTTAAGCTTCAGCTGTCCGCAGGGCAGGCGACACCGGCTCCACCCGTTGGTCCCGCTCTGGGACAATACGGAATCAACCTTGCCGGTTTCTGTAAGGAATTCAATGCCCGAACCCGGGGGAGCGAAGGACTTATTATACCTGCGGTCATAACCGTCTATAAAGATAGAAGCTTTACTTTTATACTGAAATCCCCTCCAGCCGCGGTCCTTTTGAAGCGGGCTGCTGGTCTGGCGAAAGGGTCTCCGGAATCAAATCGGGAAAAAGTGGGTACTGTAACTATGGAGCAGTGCCGTGAGATCGTTAAGCTGAAGGAGAAAGATCTCAATGCTGCGTCCATGGAGACGGCGATTTCCATGATCGCCGGTACGGCAAGGAGCATGGGTCTGGAGGTGGTGGATTGATATGGCAAAAATGAGTAAACGATTCCTCCAGGTCCGGGAGAGTATTGATAAAGAGAAAAGATACACACTTGATGAAGGCTGTGAGCTTGTCAAGGAACTTGCAACCGCAGGCTTTGATGAAACTGTTGAGATTGCTATCTCACTGAACGTCGATCCCAAGCATGCCGATCAGATGGTCAGGGGATCATGTGTATTACCCAACGGTACAGGAAAAATTGCACGAGTCGCAGTTTTTGCTTTGGGTGAGAAGGCTGATCAGGCTAAGGAAGCTGGAGCCGATTATGTCGGTGATGAAGATCTTGCCGCAAGGATTCAGGGTGGATGGCTTGAATTTGATGTAGTCATCGCCAGTCCGGACATGATGAGAACAGTCGGAAAACTCGGAAGGGTTCTGGGTCCCAGAGGCCTTATGCCCAACCCGAAGATTGGAACGGTTACTGAAAAGGTTGCAGAGGCGGTTGCAGAAGCCAAAGCTGGAAAGATCACTTTCAGGGTTGATAAGACTGGTAACCTTCATGTACCTGTAGGCAAAGCCAGTTTCGATAAGAAGGCTCTGGCAGAAAATGTCATGTCCTTCTATGAGAGGGTTCTACAGCTTAAACCGTCAACCGTTAAAGGACATTACATGAAGAATGTATCAGTATCGTCCACAATGGGGCCTGGGATTAAGATCGATCTGAACGATCTACGGGCCCAGATGCATTAGGTGGTGATAAGTATATGGCTGTTTCAAGAAAACAGAAGGAGAACGTTGTAGCCACCCTGATCAAGGATCTGGGCGAAGCAGGATCGGTCATACTGACTGATTTCACCGGCATCAACGTTGAGGATATGACTGAACTCAGGGTTGAAATGCGTGAAAACGATGTTAACTTCACCGTTGTCAAGAACACTCTGCTTAGAAGAATCTTCCATGAGATTAAAGTTAAAGAGGATGAGGGTGTTTATGCGATGATGGAAGGCCCGACTGCGCTGGCGTATTCCACTGATGAAATCCTTCCGATAAAGCTTATCAAGAAATTTTCTGATAATCACAAAGGACTTCCGCAGATCAAGGGAGGATTTGTGTCCGGCGAGACTTTCGAAATCGATAAACTTATGTGTCTTGCCGATACTCCCTCGAGAGATGAACTACTGGCGAAGTTTCTGGGTTCAGCCTGTTCACCTCTGCAGGGTTTCGTTTCTGTAAGCAGTGGAATAATCCGAAAGTTCTTCTTCGCACTGAACGCGATCAGGGAGAGCAAGGAAAATTAAATATGGCGGCGGGGACCCATTAGGGTACCGCAGCAAATGGAGGAAAAAATGAGTGATCTCAAAAAGGCTGATATCATTGAAGCCATTTCAAGCATGAAAGTACTGGAGCTTGCCGAACTGGTTAAAGAGATGGAAGAGAAGTTTGGTGTATCGGCAGCGGCACCGGTGGCCGCCGCAGCAGCAGTTCCTGCTGAAGCAGCAGGCATCTCAGAAGAGAAGACCGAGTTTGATGTGATCCTTGAGGACTTTGGCGCAAAGAAGATCCCTGTTATCAAGATAGTAAAGGATGTTCTTGATCTTAACCTGAGGGAAGCCAAAGAACTTGTGGATAACGTTCCCTCAAAGCTCCGTGAGCAAATGGACAAAGACGAAGCCGAAGCTCTCAAGAAACAGCTTGAGGAAGCTGGAGCAACAGTCAAGCTTCAGTAACATCCAGCAGAAATAAGCGGCGGGGGATATCAAAAACCTCTCTCGCCGTTTGTACCGTACTGTATTGAAATCGTTTTACTTTAATTCACTTCATAACAAGCGTGAGGAGTGATCAGGTGAAGGTTAACAGACCTGTCAAGAATTATTCCGAAGTAAATCCGGTGATTGACATCCCGGATCTACTGAAGATACAGAGAGAATCTTTCAGCAGATTTCTGCAGGATGATGTTCCCCCGGACGAACGTCTCCCTCAGGGTCTTCACAAGATTTTCCAGGATACTTTTCCTATCGAGAGCAGCAACCGCGAATTCTCGCTGGAGTACGTTTCTTATGAACTGGGAATACCGAAGTACACGGTACAGGAAGCTCTGGACAAGGGACTCAGTTATTCGGTACCTCTGACAGCCTTGCTCAGGCTCGTTTTCAGAAACATCATGGATACAGAGAATGGCAAACCCTCTCCTGATTCCTGGAAAGTATCCAGGATCATCGACCAGTCAGTATTTCTGGGGGAACTTCCCCTTATGACAAAGGCCGGATCATTTGTAATAAACGGGGCTGAAAGGGTAATCGTAAACCAGTTGCACCGAAGCCCGGGAGTGTTCTTCGAAGAGACGACGATGCAGCGGGGTAACACAATTTACATGTCCAGGGTAATTCCTCTGAGGGGATCCTGGCTGGATCTGAAGCTTGATCACAACGATATCATTTATGTGAATATTGACAGACGTCCAAAAAGAATACCTGTAACAATGCTTCTTCGCGCCCTTGGTCTGGGGTCGGACGCTGACATACTATCGAGCTTCTATCCGAAGGTTACCAAAGATCTTGAATCGGCTCTCAAAAGCCGCTCGAAAGCTATCGAGCTTATTCTAAAATCCTTTGCCGAGGATATCGTTGACAGTGAGACCGGTGAATTACTTGCTCGCTGTGATGAACCTGTGGAGAGCATCGAGAAGATTGAAATGCTTGTTGAGCATGGCATTAAAAAGACTGATTTCCTGGCGCCTCGTTTGGAAAGCAACGATTTTGACGGAATAAGGAAAACCCTGGCCAAGGAAACCACATCTCTGGGAGCCGGAGTTGAGAAGAATGAAGATTCCGCCACAATGTGGATTTACGAAGCACTCAGAGGTACTGATGCGCCGAATCTTGATCACGCGAGAAGCTACCTCAGATCAATGTTTTTTGATTCAAAACGCTACAGCCTCAGTGAGGTTGGAAGGTACAAGCTGAATGAAAGGCTTAATATCTCCACCTCAATGGAAAAGCTTACTCTCACTGTCCCTGATCTGGTCGCCATTGTTGAAAACCTCATCAAACTTCGCGAGGGCAGAAATACTTCGGACGACATTGATCATCTCGGAAATAGAAGGGTCAGGACCGTTGGAGAGCTTCTGGGGCAGGAATTCTCAAAGGGACTCAGCCGAATGGCACGAACAATACGGGACAGAATGGGACATCAGGACCGCGAGAAACTTACCCCGCATGACCTCGTGAATTCCAGAACACTGTCGAGTGTGATAAACACATTTTTCGGCTCCAGTCAGCTTTCGCAGTTCATGGAGCAGACTAACCCTCTTGCCGAACTGACACATAAGAGAAGGACAAGTGCACTGGGACAAGGTGGATTGACAAGAGAGAGGGCTGGTTTCGATGTCAGGGATGTGCACCATACACATTACGGACGCATGTGCCCGGTTGAAACCCCTGAAGGTCCCAATATCGGACTAATAACCACTCTTGCTGTTTTCGCCTCCATTAATCGGTTCGGTTTTCTGGAAACACCTTACCGTCGCGTGATCAATGGAAACGTGACAGACGAAGTGGTCTACCTTTCCGCTGACAGGGAAGACCGTACTACGATAGCTGAAGCCGACGCACCTTTAGACAAAGAAGGGAATCTCATCGGCCCACTTGTAAGAACAAGACGGGCAGGTACATTCCCAATGGTTTCGCCTGAGGAAGTCGAATTCATTGATGTCAGTCCAAGGCAGCTTGTAGGCGTTTCCGCCGCTCTGATACCTTTCCTTGAACATGATGACGCAAACAGAGCGCTGATGGGTTCGAACATGCAGCGTCAGGCGGTACCCCTTCTTCATCCCAATGCTCCTATTGTAGGAACCGGCATGGAGGGAAGGGCTGCCCTTGATTCAGGTGCTCTGGTCACAGCTTTAAGGACAGGAATTGTGGAGGAGCTTGATGCTAATCACATAGTCGTAAAGGCTGACTGTGAGGTGCACGATTTCAACAGGTTCGATACCTACCAGTTGCAGAAATTCAGAAGAACGAACCAGGATACTTGCATCAACCAGAGACCTCTTGTGTGCGTTGGTGACAGAGTTGAGAAGGGCTCTTTTCTGGCGGATGGTATGGCAACCGATAACGGCAAACTTGCACTTGGTGTCAATGCAACTGTGGCTTTCGTCCCATGGAACGGCTACAATTTCGAGGATGCCATTGTTGTCAGCGAAAGACTTATCAGAAACGATTCATTTACTTCGGTTCATGTTGTTGAACTGGAAACGCAGTTCAGAGAGACAAAACTCGGCCCTGAAGAACTGACAAGAGAACTTCCCAGCGTTGATAATCCCGAAGAGATAGCCAACCTGGATGAAGACGGTATCATAAAGATCGGTTCAAGGGTGCGGGAGAGGGAAATCCTTGTCGGTAAGATTACACCCAAGGGAGAGCAGGATCTTTCTCCATCCGAAAGATTGATCAGGGCGATATTCGGCCAGAAGGCCGGAGACGTGAAAGACGCATCCCTGCGGGCACCTACCGGTATGGACGGGGTGGTTATCGATGTGAAAGTCTTTTCAAGGAAGGACAAGACTGAAAGAACCCGCCGGGAAGTTGATGAGAAGCGGGACAGATTCAGAGATGAATTCGAGGAAAAAGAGAAGCGGCTGTTTACCGAAAGGGACGAGCTTCTCAAGGAAATTCTCCGGGGGCAGAAAGCAGTCAGTCTCGTTGATAAGCTGACGGGAGAGGTTCTGGTTTCCTCCGGAAGGAAACTTTCAGCATCTTTCCTGAATAAAGTTAATTTCTCAGATATAGATTCAAGTCAGCAGCTTGTGGATGATCTTAAAACTGATGATGAAACGCGTCAGATACTCAGAAATGCCACAAAGGAGCACAAGAGGCTGGAAAATGAACTGGAAACCGTAGAGGAAAAACTCATGCGGGGAGATGACCTTCCACCTGGAGTTATTAAAACGGTTAAAGTCTACCTGGCTAAACGCCGTAAACTGCAGGTCGGTGACAAGATGGCCGGAAGGCATGGTAACAAGGGTGTTGTCAGCATAATAGTCCCTCAGGAGGATATGCCCTATCTGCCTGATGGAACTCCCATCGATATCTGTCTCAACCCGCTTGGAGTACCAAGCAGAATGAACGTAGGGCAGATAATGGAAACGAACATCGGATGGGCTGCAAATGAAATGGGTTACGATGTTATTTCACCAGTGTTCGATTCCGCAACTTACAAGGAGATTGAAGATGCTCTCGAGGAAGCTGGTTTTAACAGAGACGGGAAAACTGTACTCTTCGACGGCAGGACTGGCGAGCCCTTTGATCAGAGGGTCACTGTTGGAAGCATGTATATGATGAAACTTGCACATCAGGTTGAGGACAAACTCCATGCAAGATCCACCGGCCCCTATGCCATGGTCACACAGCAACCTCTGGGAGGCAAGGCACAGAATGGTGGCCAGCGGCTTGGAGAGATGGAGGTATGGGCTCTCGAAGCCTATGGCGCGGCACACTGCCTGAAGGAAATGCTCACCATCAAGTCGGATGATGTTGATGGAAGGGCTCGTGCCTATAGCGCTTTGGTAAACGGCGAGAATATCCCGCAATCCCTTACTCCCGAATCATTCAATGTTCTTCAGAATGAGATGAGGAGCCTTGCTCTGGATGTTGAACTGCTGCCTGATGAAGGGGAGGAATAAAATGTTAGAAAACATTTCCCGACGTGATGCCAGGGTATTGCTCTCCGATTTCGGAGGTATGAAGATAAGTCTTGCTTCCCCTGAGACTATCCGGAAATGGTCTCATGGAGAGGTCAGTCAGGCTGAAACTATTAACTATAGAAGCTACAAACCGGAAGCAGAAGGGCTTTTCTGCGAACGTATTTTCGGTCCCGTCCGGGATTGGGAGTGCAGCTGCGGAAAGTACAAAAGAATACGCAACAAGGGAATAGTATGTGATAGATGCGGTGTTGAGGTCACGCATTCAAGGGTACGAAGAGAGCGTATGGGGCACATAGACCTTGCGGTACCTGTCGTTCATATCTGGTTCTTCAAATCCAGAAAGATATCAAAACTTCTCAATATCACGAACCTTAAATTGGAACGTGTTATCTATTACGAATCCTATATAGTTACCAGATCTGATCACCCGGACATCGAAGTCGGCTTGATTCTGACCGATGCAGAGTACCGGGAAATTAAGAAGGAGTACGGTGATGTCTTCAAGGTAGGTATGGGAGCGGATGCCATCCGGTCCATGCTGGCTGATCTTGACCTTGAGGAAATGGCGACCACCCTTCGAACCAGCATAGCTAATGAGACAACCTATTCCCGCAGGAAGAAGGATATAAAGATCCTGAAGGAAGTAGAAGCATTCAGGTTATCATCTGAAGACAACAAGCCTGAATGGATGATCCTTCAGATAATGCCCGTACTCCCCCCGGATCTCAGACCTCTTGTCCCCCTTGATGGGGGAAGGTTCGCCTCCAGTGACCTTAACGATCTCTACCGGAGGGTGATCAACAGGAACAACAGGCTGAAACGTCTTCTCGACCTTCAGGCCCCTGACGTCATTCTGAGGAATGAGAAGAGGATGCTGCAGGAAGCTGTTGACGCGGTTCTTGACAACAGTTCAAGGCGCAAACCCGTTAAAGGCGCTGGAATGAGACCTCTCCGATCTCTCTCCGATCTTCTTAAGGGTAAACGGGGAAGGTTCCGCCAGAACCTCCTTGGAAAAAGAGTCGATTATTCAGGAAGAAGTGTCATCGTCGTTGGCCCCAATCTGAAACTTAGTCAGTGCGGTCTCCCTAAGACCATGGCGCTTGAGCTTTTCAAGCCCTTTATAGTCGCCAGAATAAGCGAGCTTCTGGATGAAAGCGTTAAAAAGGCTACCAAGAGATGGGAAGAAGCTGATGAAATAGTATGGCCGGTGCTCGAAGAGGTTATTCAGAATCATCCTGTTCTTCTGAACAGGGCTCCCACTCTTCATCGCCTTGGAATTCAGGCATTCGAGCCTGTTCTTGTTGAGGGAAAGGCAATCCAGCTGCATCCTCTGTCCTGCTCAGCGTTCAATGCTGATTTTGACGGAGACCAGATGGCTGTGCACGTTCCCCTCTCTGCCGAAGCTCAAGTTGAAGCTCGTATGCTGATGATGGGCAGCAAGAATATTCTGAGACCCGCCAGCGGTGAACCCGTTGCCACCCCGAGTCACGATCTGGTCATAGGTATATACTATCTCACGAAATCCCTTCCCGGAGCAGATGGAGAAGGCATGATCTTCTCTTCCGGGGAAGAGGTAAGGGGTGCCTATGACGCAAGTAAGGTAGATCTTCATGCCAAGATCAAAGTCAAGGGAATCAACAAGATAGTAGAGAATAATGGCAAAATGGAACGTGTCACCCCTCCATTCTGGAAGGACTACACAACAGTCGGCCAGGTTCTCTTCAACGAGATAATTCCCCCGGAGCTTGGTTTCATAATGGCCAACGCGAGAATACCACACGATAAAATCTTCAGCAAGAAGGGGCTCAACCAGTTAGTGGGTAGATGTTTCAACGAGCTGGGATCAGTTCGTACAGCAGTTATGCTTGACAATCTCAAGGAGCTCGGTTTCCACTATTCAACAGTATCCGGACTTACTGTGGGAATGCAGGATATGCTCATCCCTTCCAGTAAAAAGCAGATCATAGAGAAAACCGCCCATGAGATAGAGCTCATTGAGAAGAGTTCGAAGCGTGGAGAGCTAACGGAAGCCGAGCGGTACAACAGAGTGATAGATAACTGGGCAAAAGCTACCGAAGAAGTCATGAACGCTATGATGGAGGGGCTGAGTCATGATAATCACGGCTTCAACCCTATCTTTATGATGGCCAATTCCGGTGCAAGAGGAAGCGTTGATCAGATGAAGCAGCTTGCCGGTATGCGAGGACTGATGGCCAAACCCAGAAAGAAGCTGACAGGAGAACTTGGGGAAACAATTGAGACCCCGATCATCTCCTCATTGAAGGAAGGTCTTTCGGTCATTGAGTATTCTATCTCAACTCACGGATCAAGGAAGGGTCTTGCTGATACTGCTCTTAAAACGGCCGATGCAGGTTATCTTACCAGAAGGCTTGTTGATGTCTGCCAGGATGTCATAATCACCATGGAAGACTGCGGGACGATAAGGGGAAGGGTTATCACCACCCTCAAAGAGGGGGAGGAGATCATTGAGCCCCTTCGTGACCGAATTCTGGGCCGGGTTGCAGCGGAAACGATTTACAAACCGGGAACCGATGATATCGTATGTGAATCGGGTCAGGAAATAACATCGAAACTTGCTTCAGAGATCGATGAAATTGGAGTTGAATCCGTACGAATCAGGAGTGTTCTTGCATGTGAAGCCAAGAGAGGTCTCTGCAAGAGGTGCTACGGATGGGATCTTTCCAGGAACAGAATGGTTACTATTGGAGAAGCGGTCGGAGTTATAGCAGCCCAGAGTATCGGTGAACCGGGGACGCAGTTGACTCTTCGAACGTTCCATACGGGCGGAGTCGCGGGCAGGCATACAAGGGAATCAGAAGTTATCGCAAGACACTCCGGTTTTGTAAGTTACCGTAATCCTTGTATTGTGAAAAGCACCGATGAGAGCGGGAATCATGTAATGGTCTGCACCAGAAACACACAGCTGGACATTCTTGATGATTTGGGTGAAGTCCTCTCCACTTACGACATTGTTGTTGGATCCCAGATGGCTGTTGAAGACGGTCAGATGATCAATAAAGCTGATAGAATCTGCAGAAGTGACCCCTTCATAATCCCGATAGTCGCTGAACAGGAAGGTAGTGTGCACTACATTGATATCGAGGAAGACACTACTCTGAAGGAAGAAATCGACAGCGAGCAGCGCAAGCAGATGGTCATAGTCGAAGACAGAAGTAAAACTCTCCACCCCCACATCTTCATACTTCCCGAGCAGATGGTAGTCCTCAGTGGACACCCCAGACGAAGAGAAGAGGAACTTTACACTCTTGGTGAGCTTGAAAAGGAGATGATAGCGGGGCAAGGACGCATTATCTATACGTACCAGGATGTCAGTACCTACCGGACAGATACGCTTGCCGAAGAATTCATCGAGAGGATGAAGGGTCAGACTATCCCTGTAATCTCAATAGATTGCCGGAAGGCGGGAACCGGAAGCTATGCAGCTTTGACGTACGCAGCGAGAGAAGTCATAAAGACCTTCGGCAGTAAAGCGAAAAAAGAAGTCGCGGCACTTGAAAGCAGCATTGAAGCCCTCGAGAATTCCAGGAAACGCAAAAATACCGAGCTCGAGGAGCAATTTGCCAGTGCTCTTGCTGAACTGAGCCGGAAGGGCTCCTTCATAATAATCATCGAATCTCTTGACCGGGGGCATCACGGGACCGAGAACCTTGTGAAGTGCCTTCAGAAGATTGTGATTGAAAGCTCAATGATGATACTCTCCGATTTCACCACAAGGGGCGCCAGGAGTCATATCACTCAGCCGGGCAGAAAGAAGATAGCCAGTGACCCTGTAGAGGAGTTCATAACTGACTCTATCAAGGGCAGGTATCCTATACCCAGCGGAGCGCACCTCAGGGTGAACGACGGAAGTCTCATCAAGCTGGGAGCCCATATTGCCAGAATCGAGCGTAAACTCGGACAGCACAGAGATATAACCGGAGGACTGCCCAGGGTGGATGAACTGTTCGAAGCTCGAATTCCAAAAGATGCGGCGAGTATTGGCGAAATCGATGGTATCGTTGCTTTGAGTTCTATCAAGGCCGGGATAAGAACGGTTACCATCAGGGGTGATCATGGCCAGGAATCCGCTGTTAAAATTCAGGCATCCAAGCATATCAGAGTACGCGAAGGGGACAGGATAAAAGCGGGAGACCGTCTTACCGAAGGTCCTTTATCTCCGCATGATATTCTCAGGATAATGGGCACAGAGGCTGCGGAGAAATACCTTCTCAACGAGACCCAGGAGGTCTACCGCCTTCAGGGCGTTAATATTAACGACAAGCATATAAGTATCGTGGTACGTCAGATGCTTTCCAAGGCCAAGATTGATGATCCAGGGGATACTCAGTTCCTGGAAGGCGCCCAGATAGACAGACTTATCCTCCAGAGAGATAACAAGGCTATGATGATGGAAGGCAAAAAGGCTGCGACATCAGCAGTCCTTCTTCTGGGAATAACCAAGGCTTCCCTTGCCACTGAAAGTTTCCTCTCGGCTGCATCTTTCCAGGAAACAAACAGTGTACTTGCCGACGCTGCTACTGCAGGGAAGGTGGATTATCTCCATGGTCTCAAGGAGAATGTAATCGTCGGGCATCTTATACCGGCGGGAACAGGCGTGACGAATTACCAGAACATCGTGCTTACATTACCGGGCGGTGAAGAGCTGCCTGAGCCAGCATTTCCGGACGGTATGGAAGATCTGGATATTGACGAAAACGATTTTGATGTATAGACTTAGTGTCCTATCGAGTATCAGATGTCGAGAGGTTGCGAAGTGATTTGGTGTTCCTGCAAGGCACGGATAAAGGCGCATAGCAAGTGCTATGTAACTGAATCCGTAACGCCGCAGGGATATCAAAGGACAAGCAGGATCCGACAGTTGATGCTTGATATGGCACTTGGACCCCCAGGACTGTAGAGGGTGCATGAAATGAACTTTGAAAGGAGATGGTTTGCCAACTATTAATCAGCTTGTGCGGAACGGGCGCAAGAAAAAGAAGTCGAAAACCAAGGCACCTGCCCTGACAGGATGCCCGCAGAAGAGAGGCATCTGCACAAGGGTTTATACTTCAACGCCGAAAAAGCCCAACTCCGCTCTTCGTAAAGTAGCAAGAGTACGCTTAAGAAATGGTTTTGAAGTTACTGCATACATACCGGGCATAGATCATAATCTCAATGAACACTCGGTTGTGTTCATAAGAGGTGGCAGAGTTAAAGATCTGCCTGGCGTGAGGTATCATATTATCCGCGGAGTTGAAGATACTTCCGGTGTCGAAGGAAGAAAACAGAGTCGCTCCAAGTACGGTACAAGAAAAGTATAGAACAAAGCGTTCTGCACCATGTGTGCAGACGGGGAGGACGAATGGCTAGACGTTCAAGGCCAAAGAAGCGTGAAGTCGCGCCGGATAGGAAATACGGCAATGCGCTTATGGCAAAGTTCATAAATAAGCTCATGCATCAAGGTAAGAAATCTATCGCCGAAAAAATATTTTACGGTGCAATGGACATTGTTATAGAGAAAACCGGACAGGATCCTGTAACTGTATTCAACAGGGCAATGGGAAATGTTCGTCCGCAGCTCAAGGTGAAATCAAGGCGAGTGGGCGGATCCACATACCAGGTCCCGTTGGAAGTTAAACCACTGGAAAGGGATTCTCTTGCAATGCGCTGGATCATCCAGTATGCCAAAGCTCGCAGCGGCAGGCGAATGGTTGACAGACTGGCAGCGGAGATTATGGATGCAGCAAAGGGCGAAAACGCCGGCAGCCTTAAGAAAAAGGAAGATACGCATAGAATGGCGGAAGCTAACAAAGCCTTCGCCCATTATCGCTGGTAGGTAAACTGCTTTTCAAGTTTCCTCCAGCGGCCGATATTAGGTGATTGTATAACTGGAGGAAATCGTTTACCATGTGCAGATCGCAAACCGACAATATACGGAATATCGGCATTATGGCGCACATCGATGCCGGGAAGACCACCACCACCGAGCGGATTCTCTACTATTCCGGAAGAGTACACCGTCTCGGTGATGTTGATCATGGTACAGCTGCTATGGATTGGATGCCCCAGGAGAAAGAAAGAGGCATAACCATCCAGTCAGCTGCAACTACTTATGTATGGAATTCTTATCAGGTTAATGTCATAGATACACCGGGGCATGTTGATTTCACCGCTGAGGTGGAAAGAAGCCTGAGGGTTCTGGACGGTGCTGTTGCGGTATTCTGCGCTGTGGGCGGAGTTGAACCGCAGTCTGAGACAGTCTGGCACCAGGCTGATAAGTACAACGTTCCCAGGATTGCTTTCGTCAATAAGATGGACCGTCAGGGAGCGGATTATCTGCGTGTTCTGGATATGATGCGCGATATGCTGGGTGCCAAACCCCTCTCTGTAATACTGCCCATCGGGAGCGGAAGTAGTTTCTCAGGAATAATTGATGTTATCGGAGGGCATGCGGTGTACTTCGATGAAACTTCCCATGGCTCTAAATTCACACTTGAAGACATTCCCGATGAATGCATGGAAGAGTACAGTGCCGCAAGAGAAGTTCTGTGGGAGACATCTGCCATGCTTGAGGAATCCGCTATGGAGGAATTCTTCGCTGGCAGGCTTTCCGCTGAAAGAGTCAGAGAGCTCATTCGCAAAGGAACACTTGAAGGCAAAATTGTTCCTGTACTGTGCGGAGCGGCGCTGAAAAATATCGGAATACAGCAGCTTATGAATGCAATAGTTGACTGGCTCCCTTCGCCATCGGAACTTCCTCCTGTATCCGGCCGCCTGAAGGACGGTTCTTCAGTGGAGGTAAGGCGAAGTGCTGATGAACCTTTCTCAGCGCTGGTATTCAAGGTACAATGTGATTCCCATCTGGGAAGGCTGGCTTTCATGAGAGTTTATTCGGGTAGGATTTCAGACGGTCAGCATGTTTTAAATAACAGAACCGGTAACAAAGACAGGCTTACCAGGCTTGTGAGGATGCACGCGAATAAGCGGACCCATCTTGACAGCGTAATGGCGGGGGATATTGCCGCTGCAGGTCTCAAAGATGTGGCAACCGGAGATACCCTGACATCCCTGAACACACCGCTGATCCTTGAATCCATAGAATTTCCTGATCCGGTTATCCAAATGGCTATAGAACCCATGAGTACTTCCGATGAAAAAGCGTTGATCGATGCCCTGGCATCCCTGGTCAGTGAAGATCCCAGTTTCAGAGTCGGCATTGATGAGGAATCAGGACAGACCCTTATCATGGGAATGGGAGAGCTGCACCTTGAGATAATTGCCAGCAGGATTCAGCGGGAGAAAGGGGTAAAAGTAAGAACCGGTAAACCACAGGTTTCTTATAGAGAGAGCATTTCCCGCCGGGCAGAGGGCAGAGGTGATCTCAGAAAATCAATTCAGGGCAGGGGTCACTTCGGGCATGCCTTTATAAGAGCGGAGCCGGCCGATTCAGGAATCGAGTTTGTTAACTTACTAAAAGACAAGGAATTCCCGGATCATTTTACGAAAGCTATAGAGAGAGGGGTTATGGGATCAGTCGGAGCAGGTCCCCTGGCCGGGTACCCGGTCGATGGAATCAGAATTGAACTTCTTGAAGCCGAACTTCACGAAACGGACTCTTCTGAAACAGGATACGCCTATGCGGGTGCCATGGCTTTAAGAGAATGCCTGAGAAAAGGCAAACCTGTTCTGAAAGAACCGGTTATGCGCGTGGATATAATCTGTCCTTCCGAGTACGTAGGTGAGGTTATTGGTGATGTCAACGCCCGCAGGGGCAATGTTTTGAATATGGAACCCGTGGGTGAGGTCCAGTCAATAAAAGCAAGGGTTCCCCTTGCGGAACTTTTTGGTTATAGTACCGCCCTACGTTCGTTAACACAGGGACGTGCGGGATTTTCTATGCAGTTCAATGAGTATGCTCGAATTGCTGAGAATATTACACGGGGTTTGCTTGAACAGATGGGTATCAGCGGGTTCAATTAGAAACCGATGATAAATTGAGACAGGAGATGGTATTGAAGGCTAACAGGTTGAGGATTAAGCTCAGAGCATACGATCACAGGCTTCTCGATCGTTCCGCTTCTGCTATTGTCAGAAGCGTTTTGAAAACCGGAGCCAGTGTTTCAGGGCCGATTCTTCTCCCAACGAAGAGGTCGATCGTTACTGTATTGAGAAGTCCTCATGTGAATAAGAAATCACGGGAGCAGTTCGAGATGAGAGTGCATTCGCGACTGATTGATATTAAGGATCCGAATGAAGAAACCGCAGCCGCTCTCAGGTCACAGGATGTGCCTGCCGGGGTGGATGTCGAAATGAACGAGATCTAGATTAACTGGTTTTTCTTCTAACTGATCCGGCAATGCCGGATTAAGAGAAATACCGCATTGCCGGACAATGACGGTTGTCCGGTGAGCGAAGTTAAAAACGCTCGTCCCTCCGTCGATTAAGGGACTTCAGCGATGGGAAGTGATCTATGAGCGGAATAATGGCTCGTAAGATAGGGATGACACGTATCTTCAAGGAGAGCGGCGTAGCCGTTCCGGTAACTGTGCTTGAAGCGCAGCCGAATCCGGTTACACAGGTAAAAACTTTGGAGACCGACGGTTACGAAGCCCTGCAGATCGGATACAGATCTCAGAAGAAGCAGCGTCTGAATAAACCCACTCTCGGTCATCTTGATAAGAGTGGATCTCCACCGGTATCAAGGTTTTGCGAGGTTTCAATGACGAAGGAAAGTACATCTGCGGGAGAATTTCTGGATGTATCAATGTTCAATCCAGGTGAGAAGGTTGATGTTACCGGTTCAACCAAAGGAAAGGGCTTCCAGGGTGTTGTTAAGCGTCATGGATTCTCCGGAGGTGATGCTACTCACGGAAACAAATCTCACAGAGTTCCGGGTTCAATAGGCCAGTGTGCCACCCCGGGAAGGGTATGGAAGAACAAGAAAATGCCCGGCAGGGACGGCGGAAAGAAAGTGACGGTCCGCAATCTGGAAGTCGTACAGGTCGACTCCGAAAAGAACCTCCTGGTTCTCAAGGGTGCGGTTCCCGGGTCCAGAAACGGCTACCTTCTGATTAAGAAACAGAAGTCGGGGGGTGAAGAGTAATAATGGCTGATGTAAGAGTTTATACCATGAGCGGTGAAGAGGTCGATAAGACTGATCTCCCTGAGGAGATGTTCGCTATGAACGTATCCACCCATGTTCTCTGGGAGGTCGTAAGAGCCGAATCTCTGAATTCCCGCCAGGGAACAGTATCCACGCTTGGAAGAAGTGATGTAAAAGCATCCGGCAGAAGGCCATGGCGCCAGAAAGGTACCGGTAATGCAAGGGCAGGTTCAGCTGCATCACCAATATGGAGGGGCGGCGGAGTCACATTTGGGCCTACTCCGAGAAAATGGAATATCAGGCTGAATCGGAAAGTTAAAAGGAAAGCTCTTGCCGGTATTCTCAGTGAAAGACTTTCGGAAGGAAACCTGAGAATAGTCAGAGATCTCATATCCAGCGGCAAGACCTCCGAGATGGCTGCATTGCTATTTAATCAGAATTGCGAAGGCAGAAAAACAGTGATTCTCGTTACAAACGGAGATCGTCTTGTCAAAAGGGCTTCCCGTAATATCCCCCGCCTGAAAGCAACAAGCGCTTCAAGCGTTTCTATTCATGATCTGGTTAATTCTGAAGTTGTTCTCCTTTCGGAAGGGGCGATCGATCTGCTTAAGGAGAGACTGATATGAAGAATGCAAGGCAGATAATCATCAGGCCGCTTGTCACGGAGAAAAGCACAATCCAGAGAGAATTATCAAATCAGTATACTTTCCGCGTTATTCCCGGCGCATCGAAAAGAAATATTGCTGCTGCGGTTGAGGAGCTTTTCGAAGTACACGTTACTGAAGTTCGAACTATGAGGATGCAGGGTAAGAAGAAGCGGCTGGGCAAAAATATCGGTCGCAAACCATCATGGAAAAAAGCCATTGTTACCCTTGCTGAAGGTGATACGGTCGATTTCTTTGAGGGGGTGTAAATTAATGAGTATGAAGCGATGGAAGCCGACCACTCCTGGAACCCGATTCAAAGTATCACCGGGATTTGACGAGATAACCAGAGATCATGGTGAGAAGTCTCTCATGGCACCCATGAAAAGTAAAGCCGGCAGGAACAGCAAAGGACGGATCACCGCAAGACACAGAGGCGGCGGTCATAAAAGACAGTACAGAAAGATCGATTTCAAACGTGAAAAATTCGGTATACCAGGTAAGATCGCAACTATCGAGTACGATCCCAACCGCTCTGCAAGAATTGCCCTGGTTTATTATGCCGATGGAGAAAAACGGTACATCATAGCCCCGGAAGGGCTTCAACTCGGAAATACTGTAGTCTCAGGACCCGATTCTCCTCCAGAGAACGGCAACCATCTTCCACTCTCAAGAATTCCCCTGGGATCAACGATCCATAATGTTGAGCTCAAACCGGGAAAAGGCGGACAGATTGCTCGCAGCGCTGGTGCATCAATACAACTTATGGCGCGCGCAGGAAGATTCGCAACACTGAAGATGCCGTCCAGGGAAACCCGGATGGTTCCGGTGAACTGCATGGCTTCAATTGGAGCGGTTGGAAATGCCGAGCATTTCCTCGTCGTGCCAGGAAAGGCCGGGAATAGCCGCTGGAGGGGGCGAAGACCTCATGTCAGAGGAGTTGCGATGAACCCGGTCGATCACCCTATGGGT
>JAUWMQ010000066.1 GCA_030613065.1 Candidatus Aegiribacteria sp.
ATACCATATTCACATATTACATGCAATAGGCATATAGCCTATCTATACATCCAGTTCGGAAATCTTCATGCTGATATATGCAGATTGGAAGACTAGAGAAATTCCCTGTTTATTGTAATGTTATATAAGTGCGGTTACTTAATACACCCAACTACTATCGCAATTACTATCTTTCATAGTTTCCAACCCTCCAGGGTAGCGAAATGTTGAAATCGCGCAAATGAACCTGTCTGAGTGTACCCGTTAAACAGCATTTCCTACCAAAATGGTACTTTACAGCGGATATTCTGACAAGTATATGTATTCAAAATAGAATTGATGTAATCAGATTCCAGATTCTCTTCAAAAGCTGACAATGAAACCGGATTTAGTACAGAATCTCTGCTCGCTGTTCCTATGATCGTGCATAATAAACTGATCGGAGTTATTGAGGCGGTTAATAAAACAGTTCCAGGGAGAGGATACCTGAATCCGAAGAATACGAAATCAACAGTATCTGCATAGATATCCGGGATCTCCTGAAAGAAAAGGCAGCCAGGAAGAATATCAGTATTATCCTGGAATTATCTGAAGACATCGGTAATGTGACGATTGATCCCAAAGGAATTTACAGATGCCTGCTCAACCTTGTATCAAATTCAATTGATGCATGTGATAATGATGGAATTGTCAAATTAAGGACAGACATATTTCCTCAGGATAATCTCCTGACTATATCTGTCTCGGACAATGGATGTGGAATAAGCAAAGAGAATATCGAAAAACTGTTTGAAGTCTTTTTCAGTACAAAGGGCTCAAAAGGAACAGGGCTTGGACTTTCAGTTACGCACAAAATAATCACCGAGCATGGAGGAGAGATCAAAGTTACCTCTGAACCTGGTGAAGATACAGAATTTCAAATCAATCTCCCCCTGAACAGGGCAGGATATTAAAAGAATAACAGGTCAGTATTTCGAAATTCAATCTGATGTTCGGAATAACCTGGTCTGGGAAGTTCGCATATGATAAGAGGGCGGCTATGCCGCCCTCATTCCAGAAAGAGCTGGTTACTTCTTTTTAAGGAACCTGTCCGCTGGGCTGTTAACTCTTAGAGCACTTCTCCCCTCCGCAAGCTTCATATAGGGAGATATCATGGATGGTGTGGTTATACCAAGAAGGCTGCGTACGAGTTTTCGGTCAATCCCGTCCTCAAGCATGTGAACGGCGAAGCTGTGCCTGAGCCATCCAAGAGTTGCGCGCTTATCAATTCCAACAGCAAGCATCGCCTCGGCGAAGGCCCTCTGGATAGTTCTTGGGGAAATACAGTTGGTTTTACCCCTGCCCGGGAACATCCAGGGAGAAAGATCGGTTCTGGTTTCAATGTAGTATCTAAGAATATCAGATATAGATTTCGCCAGTATTGTATCTCTAATGAACTCACCATTCTGGTTATTCACATGGATCACCATGTTGTCAAAATCGACAGCACTTCTTTGAAGGTGTGTAACCTCTCCTACTCTCAGCCCAGAAGAATAGATAAGCATGAGTGCAAGCCTGTATTTCAGCTCGTGCACGTTCTCGAATATCTTTCTGATCTCGTCTCTGTTGAAAATACCATGCATGGGAATTTTCTTTGAAATAAGACCTGGTCCGGGAAGAGGATTGTCTTTATTAAGCACATGTTTGTACATAAATCTGATGGCGCTCTGGGCCTGATTAATGTACGAAAGTGATTTTCCTTCATCGACAAGGTCCTCAAGGTACTTTCTCAGAGTATCTTCGTCCAGGTCTTCAGTTCTGCCACCATATGTGTTCTCAAGCCGTCGGATATGGGATAAATAGCTGTTTGCAGTTTTTGGACTTCTCCCAGCGGTTCTAAGAACTTTTCTGGTCTGTTCAACAAAATCTGGCATTATTTCATCCTTTCATGCTCTAAATATTCGGCATTGTGTAGTAATCTACTACAACTTCCAGAATATGTGAATTAATTTACTATGAAAGCTTAAATATGTCAAGCCACTTAACTGAAGACAAGTATAGAAAAATGGACTAAATTCATATTGAATAGATGTAAAATTCATTTCGAGAATTCCGTTGAGTGCTGAATATAGTCATGATTCAATGCTTCCGGCTGGATTTTGCTCGTAACCCTTGACATATTCACTTCAATAGCCGAAACTAATTAATTACTGATTTTTGAAGGGAGAACAATGATCCTATTCCCGGGTATCTCACCGAAGGTCATACTGCGGGTGCTGTTCCCCTTTATTTTTACTACGACCGCAATGGCAGTTGTCGTTGCTGCATATATCCACTTTACTGACGACATGAACTCCCACGTTGTCCAGATAGAACAGGAACAGGCCATCCAGACCGCGAAGAGTATTATCGGACTTTCCATAGATGATTATATCTCCTCAACAATGTTCAATCGTCGTCAATCAAACGGATTTACATATCTTGATCTGAAACCCGAATTTCTAGGTTCCTTCAACCTGAGCGAATTCATGATCGTACATTCAATGTACAGTGATGCTGCCGCCTGCGTTTCCTTCGAGGAAGATTCTCTGGCACGAAGCGCAATAAGCAGCGGCACTCCGGTGATGCGATATCTGGAAAGGGGCAAGGAGAACAGTCTTCTCGTTTTCTACCCTGTTGTTGATTCATCCCGGAACACCTCGGTTGCCAGGATGGTATTTGAGAACATGCATGGAAAAGAAATTCTAAGCAGCAGGTACAATTTCTATATCATTTCGGCTGGCGCGGTAATTCTGCTGATCTTGCCCGGCTTATTCCTGAAACTTGCCGACCTTCGAAGACAGATTGAAATTAATGGTTTTTATCAGACCGACACTGTCGTAAACATTGATTCCAGGGCGGAAATCGCAAATTCAAACATCTGCCCTTCATCGCTTCTCGACGGTTCTCAATTTCCGCCGGTCTTCAGGCTGGACGATGGTGGCAAGGTTCTTTTCATGAACAGCAATGCTGCGAAGCTGATTGATACTTCGAGTAACGATATGACAGGTGTAAAATTTCATGAACTGCCCTGTTTCACAACTGCGGACAGGGATCTGATCGAGTACCCGGAGAAGGAAGAACCTTCGGTATTTACTCTTGGTATAATCGACAGCTCGGGCAGTTCCAGAAAGTTCGCTTTCAGAATTGAGAAGCTGAGTAGTACGGGATATGCCGTGTCAGTACAGGATATCGAAAATCAGGATGAAAAACTAAGTCGAATCGAAGAATCCGAAATTAATCCCGGCGCAGACACGGTATCCTCTGGAAGACTGTCCGAGATCGATATCCAGCATATCAGAGCAATTGTCGAAGAGGGAAGGGAGAAATTTCAGGGTGATAAGGCCATCATTGATCAACTCATCCTGATATCTGATGTTCTTTCAGGAAAAGAGAAGTATCACGAAACCGAGGAGCATGATCGGGTTGAAACTATTGAGATCTTTTCTGAACTTGACGCCATTGCAGCAGCATTGAATGATGTTCTCCCGGAAAGGGCTTCAATAGAGCTGGATGTGCCAGGTTTTCTGCCACAGGTAGAATGCTCAAGAGTAGACTTCACACAGATTGTTAAGAACATGGTTTTCTATTCCCTTGAGTCAACAAGCGGGTCCGTAAGGATTAGACTTGGTGCCAGGGATATACCTTCGCCCGTATCAGATTCGGTATTTTCGACAAACTGCGACAGGACCGTTTCCAGATCAGTATCCATAAGCTTGACTGATGGAACCAGGATGCCTGCAGTGCTGAAAGAGGCCCTGCTTGACCCCGAGACAGATCTGTCTGGTATACAGAGGGATTATGGTTCTCATATTTCATCTGTTGCGGCAGTGCTTTCACGGCTTGACTGCCACCCTGTATTCACAGAAGGATCTTCAGGTACTACACTTAATATTCTGTTCCGCACCAGTGAAGATTACCTTTTCGATGTATCGCATGCGGAATCACCACAAAGAAGTAACCTGAGCAGCATGAAACTGGCTTTGTGCGATGCATCACGGGCTGTCAGGGAGAGTGTGTCCGATGTCCTTACAATGTATGGTATTGATGTTGTCACCGCTGCTGATCTGGAAGAAATGAAGGAATTGATGACTGGATCAGAAGTTGATTATCTACTTCTTGACTATTCCGCTATCAATGAATCTATGGGAGAGGCTGTCTCAGAAGTAAGGATAGAGTTTCCCGATCTCGATATAATTCTTACTACGGGCTTTTCTTTTAACAGTAATTTCGTGACGGAATTACCTGGACCTGAGGTCAGCATTCTGAGAAAACCCTATTCCACTGATGAATTGCTTAACATCCTTGAAAGTTCTATCCCGCCTGAGTCAGTTCATGAAAACGCATAAATAGAACAACCTGGAGGATGAATGATTTTTGAAGACTGGATCGTGAAATTACTTCTTGCGGCCTTTCTGGGATCCCTTATCGGCTTGGAGAGGGAGTACCATGGAAGACCCGCAGGATTGCGGACCCATATGCTTGTGTCCATCGGGGCTGCCATGATAACTATCTGTGGTCTGTCAATCGCCGGGAGTGATTCCAACCCGGGTGCAGAGGTCAGCAGGATAGTTGCCGGAGTTGTTACCGGGATTGGATTCCTGGGAGCCGGAGCTATCATCAGAACAAGCGATTTCGTCAGGGGGCTCACTACAGCAGCATGTATATGGTTTGTCGCTGCCCTGGGCGTGACTATCGGGCTGGGTGAGTACCTTATGGCATTGTCATCCACTGCTGTTGCCCTGCTTGTGCTGATCATTCTGCCTTTTTTCGAAAAACGCCTTGCTGATCTGAAATATCGCGATGTAGTAATACTGGGGGAGAACATGGAACCGGAACTGCTTGTGGAAAACTGTTCCAGAATATTAGAAAGTTACAACATTGGCATACATGATATTGAGATTGAAATAGAAAGAGACGGAAACTCCATCAGTCTTCTTTACCATCTCTGGATAAGGAAACTGAAGAACAAGCTGGAGCTTCTGAACGCTCTATCAGGTGTAAAAGGCGTTATCAAAGTTCAATGGCACAGGGGATCGGGGAAGATTTAACCCTGATACTGGCCGGGTTAGTCAGTTTCTCGGGAACAGTGGCATGGCAGCCTGGTGGAAGAGATCCTCACAAGCTTTTCTAACGATATCCTTTATTTCCGGACTGCAGCATACGGTAAGGTAGTTACTGTTAGGATGTACCTGAGAAAGGTATTCTGCAAAGGGTGGATCCACTTTTATGAGCGGCAGAATGTCCCCCGATCTGTCCAGATACTTGATGTCGAGTTTTGTAAATCTCTCCTCCGATATTTTAACGGCTTCCAAAGGCATATCCACGAGTATGTGCCCTGGTGTGACTCCCGCTTTTTCAGATAGTTTCAGCGCAAGATCGCTGACCCTTTCGGCGGATGTATCGCCTGACCTTCCGATTGTATTGAGAAAGGAAATATCGCTGTCATCAAGTGTTGCCGCATCTATCCGGAAAACCTGTAAAAACAGCTTCTGCCTGTATTTCACTCTCCATGCCATATCTCTCACCCATGGATCCTCAGATCTCTCAGCAAGAAAACTCAGTATTTCGTCATCGGTCATTATTTGAAAATCATCGATCTCTTTGAGTTCAACTATGCTTCTTCTGGCAGCCGAAAGAAGCATCATATCCACAATTCTTGTTTTCTTGTGCAGGTAGACACTTGAATACATCTGGATCCTTGCGAAGAGGAAATCGCGGATAGCCTCGTGTCCCTTGATGAGGAATACTATTTGATCATCTACAACCCTCATTGTTGAGATTATCCTGTCCAGTTCAATATGACCGAAGGCGACACCTGTGAAATAGAAATCCCTCTGCAAGTAATCCAGCATATCCGCATCGACCTCGCCGAAAATCAGCTGCTGAAGGTAACGGGGGCCTCTGTAACTGCAGCGAATCAGGTCAGCTACATCCGATGGATCCACACCATATGATCTGAGTATTTCGGGAATCTTTCCTGACCCTCTGATATTGATAGTCGCGTCACCCTTAACCAGGTCGGCTACAAAGTCCATATGATCAGCACCGTTCATCTCAATGTAAAGCGGTTCAAGTGTATGAGACCACGGAGTGTGTCCGATGTCATGAAGCATGCCTGCCGCCTGCAACAGCCTCCGTGTACCAGTTTTCTCCGCATCCGGTATTCCAGTCATTTCCTCAAGGATGTGCTTCCCGATAGTGTCCGCAAGATAAGAAACGCCAAGCGCATGAGAAAGACGCATTCCGTGAGCACCGGGGTAAATTTGAAATGTTGTACCCAGCTGGTGTATGAAACTGAGCCTCTGGACTTCTACAGTCTGAATTAGCTCCTCCTGGAGCTTTGAAAGGCGGATATTTCCATGAACGGGATCTCGAATGTACATTACCTTACATTCTGTCTGATTCTTCATTACTGCCTGTATCTCCGTCCGGGCTATGCGTTAATGAACCTGATTCCCGTTCAACATTTTGATCTCGATTAAAGATCTCATTCGTGATGCAATATGAATATATTTAGTGAATCTTCATGCGGAAGTAAACATCTTGTGTTGCGTGGTCTGTAGCGGAGAGTAATATTCATACTTTCAGGAGGGAAATACACATGTCCAGAGTTGATCTTCATATCCACAGTACCGCTTCTGATGGCATAAGGTCTCCACGTGAACTTGTGGAAATGGCATTCGAGAAATCTCTTTCGGTGATATCGATAACCGATCACGATACACTGGATGGAATTCCTGAAGGTGCTGATGCCGCAGCTGAACTGAAGATTGAATTCATACCTGGAGTTGAGTTAAGTGTAGATATTGAGGAGAGCGGGCTTACTGCGCACCTGCTGGGATATTTCCCGGTTGTCGATATCGAATCCCTTTCAAATGAATCACATTCTCTCGGAAAGGCTATTGCTTACGTCCAGGGAGGCCGCTCCCGAAGGAACCCGAAAATACTTGAGAAACTTGCAAACAGCAATATCCATATCGAAATGGAAACAGTACAACTTATCGCCGGAGGCGATGTTGTGGGAAGGCCGCATATAGCCGAGGCGATGTTAAATGCCGGATATGTAGGTAGTATGAATGAGGCTTTCAACCGTTTCCTCGCAAAAGGAAAGAGCGCATACGTTGAAAGAGAAAGACTTTCAGTTTTCAGGGCTGTTGAGATCATTCTGGAATCAGGCGGATTGCCTGTAATGGCCCATCCAGGATATATTGAAATGGATCGCGAAATGCTGAGGAGTCTTTTTAAAAGAATGAAGGGGTATGGACTGGCTGGAATAGAAATCTACTACCCATCTCATACCGCTTCAATTATGCAAATGCTCAAGTCATTTGCGCTGGAATTCGAGCTTGTTGTTACAGGCGGAACCGATTATCATGGCAGGAGTATTGAAGCTGTTCCCCTTGGGGGCACAGAAGATGGGTTTCATATTGAACTTGAAAATGTTAAGGATTTCATATCCATTTGCAGAGATCATAGCAGGAGGTAGAACAAGTGGCTAAGCTTAGCGAACTGGTTGAGAAGATAGATACTGAGGTTAAAGAGGGTAACAGACATAGAGCACTACTGATGCTTGACAAGCTTCTTGAAAAAGTACCGGACAATAAACAGCTTCTTTCCCGCAAAGCGAAGTTCCAGAAAGAGTACGGCTTCGAAAAGCGGATAATCGCCCTTGAGGAGAAGTACGGTATAGTATCTGAGTAATGAAGGTACTTCTCAAAGCAATATCAATGTGCCTTCTTCTTTCCTGCGGTACCGTAACGCAGGAATCCATGCTCAGGCAGAGCGAGCTTTACGCTAGCAGAATCGCTTTCGGATGGGAAAAACTTGGCTGCTTTCAGTTGCTGGGCAATGCAAGTCTTCAGGGAAGCAATCTCGTCGCAAGGGGACCTTTTGTACTGTGGGGTGACGCTGAAGAAGGTTTGTTAAGAGGCGATTTTTTCGGCCCTGACGGCAGACCGGTCGTTTCTATCAATGGAGATTCAACCGGTATACTGATTTATATGCCTCGTGATGAATATGCAACCTTCATGCCTGGAGGTCTTCATGCAGGGGAAGGAACCATTCCGGTTATCGATCTTGTTCATCTTCTCAGAACTGCTTATCCCCTGGTTATGGAAGCATGGGAGATAACAGGTAGTGCTTCAGTGTCGGGGGAAAGAATCCAGTGGATCTTCTGCGCCTTAACAGACCGTATGGTTCTTTCAATGGAGAATGGTGATATTTTCCCATCTGAATGTGAGTGGAAAACTGGAGAATTCACAGTAAGGGCATCTTCACCAGACGATGAATACAACGCCTGGCCGTGGAGTTGGAGTACACGAATAAACGACAATGCGGTTGATTTAGAGTTAACAGAAATTAATATTTCTGCAGTACCCTGGGGGGGTATATGGGAAATGACTGTTCCAATTCCCATTGATACAGTAGATTCTACTCCGTTGTGGCAGCCTGAATTTGAATCTGATCGACGATAATGTTAACAAAATTCACCACTGTTAACAACTTCATTATTTAATATAATACCTCTGTTGAACCGGGAGTTGACGCAGGCATGGATGTTTACTATTCAACGTGTTACTATTCAGTTTACAGGAGGGTAAATGGGTATCTCCAGAGTAATTGGCAGTATTTTTGAAAGAAAGCACGGTACACTGCTATCAAATTCGATGGCCATAGATCTTGGAACCGCAAATACACTCATATATCTGCAGGGCAGGGGCATTGTGCTGCAACAGCCCAGTGTCGTTGCAATCGACCGTGAAAGCGGTGAGCTTATTGCTGTCGGGAACGATGCAAAGGTAATGCTTGGACGTACCGGTATGGCTCTCCAGGCTATTAAACCCCTCAAGGATGGGGTAATAACCAACGCCACTGCTACAATGGCCATGTTAAGAGAATTCTTCAGTATGGCAAAAACCCGCAAAATTTCAATGAGACCCAGAATACTTGTATGCGTACCCAGCGGTATCACCGAGGTTGAAATCTCAGCAGTCAGAACAGCACTGGAAAGGGCAGGCGCAAGGGAGGTTCTTCTGGTTTCAGAACCTCTTGCTTCAGCCATAGGAGTAGGAATTCCAGTTGAAGGCGCCGCTGGTAATATGATTGTCGATATAGGCGGTGGAACAACTGAAGTTGCTGTGATCAGCCTGTCCTCGATAGTGGCCAACAATTCAATCAGGATTGGTGGTGACGAGATAGATGAAGCCATAGCGGCGCATCTCAAGAAAAAGTACAGCCTCCTTATTGGTGAGCGGACAGCAGAAGCTGTCAAGTTACGGTTGGGGACTGTGCTGGAGAATGACGATGAAGAGTACGAAGTAAGCGGTCTCGATTTCGTAAACGGTATCCCCGAAACCTATTTAATTAATTCCGAAGATACAAGAAACGCACTCAAAGAAGTAGTTGAAACGATAGTAGATGCCGTAAGACATGGCCTGGAAAAAACTCCTCCGGAACTCGCAAGCGACATCGTAGAACGCGGAATAGTTCTGACAGGTGGAGGAGCTCTTCTAAGAGGACTGGACAGACTTCTTATGAGTGAAACCGGGCTTCCGATCAGGGTCGCGGATAACCCGCTTTCCTGTACTGTTCTGGGGGCCGGTATGATCATGGAAGATATCTACCGGTACCGTAACCTCCTTATTCAGTAGCAGAAATGATTACTTCACAAAAAAAGAGAACCGACCGCACCGGTGGAAAGAACAGAAGATTTATTCTATTCGTTTCCACCTCATTAATTCTGCTTGTACTCGGCCCCGTTCTGCTGGGCGGGTTGGGCAGCTGGCTGGGCGCAAGGTTCAAAGAAGCTGTTTTCAGCAGAATCGATTCGCCTGTCGAAGATGAACTCAGAAACGATATCATGCAGCTGATGCTTGAAAATTCGATTCTAAGGGAGGAAGCGATTAAGGCTGCGCAGTACAGAACTCTACTTGGCATTACACGGACGGATAACAGGGAAGCTATCCCTGCAAGGGTTCTCTACCGTTCCGAAGGACTTGTTACCGGTACGATAGTTATTGACCAGGGCAGTACAGTCGGTATCGCAGAGAACTCTGTCTGTATCTCCTCCGAAGGTCTTGTGGGCGTCGTAAGTTCAGTGGGGGAAGCTACGAGTGAAATCCTTCCCATCACTAACCCTTCAGTTAATGTAAGCTGCGTGACCTGGCCATCAGGGGCCTTCGGAATACTGCAGTCAACGTCCAGCGGTGAGCTCAATCTTGTTCATGTTGATCTAACAAGTGAAGTGAAGACAGGTGATCAGGTCCTTACTTCAAGATACGGTGGTGTATTTCCCGACGGACTTCTTGCCGGGAGGGTGACGGGTATCTCCTCCGGCGAGCCGGGTCTTGCGCTGAAATTCAACGTGTCTCCCGCAGTTGATTTTCAGGGCACTGGAGAGGTTCTCATACTTCTTCCAGAGAATTCCAGCGATATCGGTCTGCAGTAGTTGGCGAAAAGCATCTTGACCGGATTTCAGGTGTAATTTGCAGGTTAGAATAATCGTGCTTGCTCTTGCAGTAATCGTTCAGTTTCTAATGGAACTGACAGCTGGCCGTCTTTTCATTGCACCCGCTCTTATACCTTTTGTACTTGTTTATCTTTCGGAGAACTACGAAAAAATGTGGGCGGTGGACGGAGCTTTCTGGTCCGGCCTCTGTCTTGATTTCCTTCTGCACCAGCCTCCGGGTTCATCATCTCTCGCCCTTCTTACAGGACTTTATGCAGCAAGGGCTTTCAGCAGGCTTTCATCAGGAGAGGGAAAAGGTTACCTTCTCAGTATGTCAGCAATAGCGGTAATGGTCTCCGATACGGTTTTCATACTGGTCGCGTCACGACCTGTGGGTTCAGGTTTCAGTTCAATACTGCTTCCTGTCATTCCAAGGATGGTTATTACTGTGATCGCTGGAGCGCTGCTCCTTATTGTAACCGAATGGATTATGGGTTTCAGATCCAGGAAAGTCAGAGGGTAAGATAGTGTTCAGGGAAAGGAAACAGTGGTCCTTTCTGTCGTTCATGTTAACTACATTTGTTCTTTTAATGATTCTCATCGTAAGGCTTTTTTACCTTCAGATCTCCAGTGGGGATTACTACAGAGGTCTATCCAGTCAGAATCACATCAGAGTGGTTACAAAACCGGCGCCACGAGGACTGATAAGCGACAGGAACGGGGTTGTACTCGCCGACAGCAGACCTTCCTTTATAGTCACTGCCGTACCATCTGAATTTGACAGTTCGAATACTGGGCTTGTTGCCACTCTGATTGATATCCCGGAAGAAACCCTTTCCAGAATTATCAGTGAGGCTTCATCGGTTCCACATAGACCTGTTGTACTCAGAGCCAGTTTGAGTGTGGAAGATGTCAGTCCGATTGCAGAGTACATCTATCGTATTCCAGGTGTTCTCATCGATGTGGCGCCTCTAAGGCGATACCACAGGCCAGAGGATTTCTGTCATATCATCGGATACGTTGGACTCTCGGACGATCCAGAATCATACCGGGGAGAAATAACCGGGAGAACCGGAATTGAGCTCAGCCTGAATGATATATTACGTGGAAGCCCGGGACTGCACCGTGAGGTCGTGGATGCTATGGGGAGAGTCGTTGAAGAATATAGAGGAACGGATTCCGAAGAGCCTGTACCCGGAAAGAATGTTGTTCTTACGATTGATGCCGAGCTTCAGAGGACAGCCCTTGAACATTTAGAGAAAACTGGACTGCCCGGTGCCGTGGTTATCATCGATTATGTGAATGGAGATATTCTTTGTGCAACCTCTTCTCCTGCGTTCGATAGTAACATGTTCTCAACGGGAATATCACAGGATGAGTGGGACACACTCCTTCAGAATCCAGAGAATCCTCTCTACTGCAGAGCGTGGACAGCTACCTATCCACCTGCTTCCACTTTCAAGATAGTTTCAGCTTACTGTCTTATCGCCGAGGGTCTGATTAATGAGAATACAATGCCAGCTCCATGTTACGGTTCACTTACTCTAGGGGACACTGACTTTGGATGCTGGACTGCCCATGGAAGGTTGAACGTCATTCAGGCAATGGCGCGGTCCTGCGACGTCTTTTTCTACAGGACATCACAGCTGGGGTCGCTGGACGAACTTGCCGAATACGCAGGATTCTTCGGTCTTGGATCTCGGTATACCGAAGTCCTCACGGATGAAAGTAGCGGTCTTATTCCTGATTCGGATTACCTCAACAGTACCTACGGTTCTGATGGATGGGGATTGGGTAATCTTCTCAATATTTCAATAGGCCAGGGGGAGCTTCTGGCAACACCTCTGCAAATGGCGATCATGACAGGAGTCATTTCCTCCAGGGGACTGATGCCGAAGCCCCGCTTAATTCTTCAGAGAGAAGTGAGAGAGCCCTTCTTCCCGGCACAGGTCTGTGATGATACCGCGTTCGATATCGTAACGGAGGGAATGCTGCAGACCGTCATTTCCAGAAGGGGAACCCTTTATGGAGTATTTTCTGATTTTCCATGGGATTTCTGGGGAAAAACAGGAACCGCCGAGTGTACCGGCGAAAACCATGCAATTGTAATAGGTTTCACCCGAGAACCTGAACCTGTTGTTATATGCGTATTCATTGAACACGGAGGGCACGGGGGATCCATTGCAGGACCTGTGGCTAGAGATATACTACTGAGCTACTTCGAGAGGAGTGATTGACCTGAAAGGAAGAGACCGGCCGGATATGATTCTGCTGATAGCACTTCTGATGCTCTTTCTGATAGGTCTGGCAACCGTTTATTCGGCTTCAACGGTTATTCCCGAAAGCGATCTTTTCAGAAAGCAGATCATGTGGTCCATATTCGGTCTGATCGCATTTTTTGTAGGGACCATGATCTCCCTCAGGAGACTGGAAGAAATATCACCGCTTGTTTACTTTCTTATTTGTCTGCTGCTTCTTTTGACGCTTTTCATAGGAAGAGGACCGGCGAACAGGTGGATAATAATCGGGCCAATTCATCTGCAGCCTTCTGAACTTGCCAAAGCAGGACTGATACTGGTGACAGCCTGGTGGCTTGCATCCCAGAAAGTTAAACCGAGAAAATTCGGAGAAGCCCTGATCTTCCTGACTGTGATCCCTGCTGTCGTTCTGACTGCAATGCAACCGGATCTCGGTACGGCGGTCTCAATGCTGCTTATCGTTCTGGCAATGTTCGTTTGGGCAGGCTATGGGATCGGGTGGATAATTCTCCTTGTCAGTCCGATCATGGCCGCTGTTTCCTCATTGAATATTCTACTCTGGCTTAGTTTTATGCTGATCCTCATAGCAATACTATACAGGCGCAAGTATAGAATTCCCATGTGGATAGCCTTTATTGGAGGTAATTCTATCGTTGCAGCTCTTACTCCGATGGCGTGGAAAATGCTTGAGCCCTATCAACAGTCGAGACTGATTACATTTCTGAATCCTGCTAAAGATCCTCATGGGTCGGGATGGAATATCATCCAGTCTGAAGTTGCCGTTGGCTCCGGCGGACTGTCCGGTCAGGGTTACCTTCACGGTGCGCAGAAGGAGCTTGCTTTTCTGCCTGCAAGACATACGGATTTTGTTTTCTCCGTCTGGGCTGAAGAGACCGGTTTCATCGGATGCCTGATACTTCTCACAGCTTTCTATATACTGTTCTGGAGAACGATCATTGCCGCGAGGAAGTCCAATAATCCATTCAACTCCCTTGTGACAGCCGGGATAGGAGCCTATATCGGAATACATGTTTTCGTAAATGTAGGAATGACTCTGGGGATAATGCCCGTAACGGGTCTTCCCCTTCCGTTTATCAGCTACGGCGGTAGCCAGCTGGTGACAGTGTTATTCCTTTTTGGGCTTGTACTTAATGCCGGAATGTACTGGAGAGAAGTTTAACCTTAAAGTAACAAACTTATTATAAGGGCTTAGAGTACAGTTAACGCTGCGAATGAGCCGCTTCATCACCATTACCTGCGGGAATGGAGCGCAGCGGAATTCCCGTCAGAGTGCATGGCGTTATGTGTTTATCTACTTATCATCAATGTAATCAGGGTAAAGTTTCTTGGAACATTCGGGACAAATACCATGACTAAATTCTGCCTCTGAATGATCTCTAATGTAACTCTCAATCTGATTCCAGTAACCTTTGTCTTCCCTAATTTTCTTACACGATGCGCAAATTGGAAGAAACCCTTGTAGGGTTTATATCTTTCTTTAAGTGTTCGGATATTTCTTTCGATTGTATCAGCTTTGTTATGTCGTTAAATTCCTCGACAATGAAGTCTTCCCTTGATCATCGAGAATCGGAGAAGCACTTATTTCTTCAAATACAGTCTTATCCTCATGAATGTGTTTATGAATAACCTTAATTCGCTCCTTGAGTTCAAAGGCTGTTTTAGTAGGACAAATGGTTCCTTCTTGCCAACATGGACGATCAATTTTTTGAGTTATCTTGAAGCACTTATGGTCAACAATGTTGTCAGTGGATAAGCCGAATAACTTCTAAGCAGCATTGTTTGCACCTACTACATTATAGTTACGATCAATCACCAAAATCGGAGTGGCAAGAGCGTTTAATATCTAAAAAGAGTGTTTTGTCAAATCCATCTTTAGTATTCTCCTGCATAACGTTCAAAATCAGCAGGCTGCTGTAGTCTTTCTCCCGGACCCAAACAGCAGCTCTGCTGCATTTGGTTATCACTTAATTTCTGTATGCATTCTTTCGAGAATCCAAAGTAAGAAGATAAACTATCTTTTTGTCTGAACTTACAATATAGAATATTCTATAGCTACCTATTCGGTATCTCCATGTATCTGGCGAGTAATTCCTGAGCTTCTTAATGTTTCTCCCATAATAAGGTTCACAGCGGAGTTGAGGATACACATATTCTATGAGCTTCTTTCTGAGAAATTCGGTCTCATTGGGAGTAAGCTTGCCCAGTCTCTTCAAGAATTCATCTGTCTCGAAAATTCTGAAATCAGGCAAATTGTCCCTTTCCTTCTTCAGCATCCCTCAGGCCTTTGCGGATGCTTTCGTTGAGCTCGGTATTGCTTCGGATTTCAGACATTTCAAATTCATCAGCAAATCCTTGATCTTCGATATACTTCAGAACTGCGGTCTCAATGAAATTCGAGAGAGGTCTGTTATCTTCCTCAGCAAGTTTTCGAAAGTACAGATATCTTTCCTCGTTCAATCTGAGAGTAATTGTCTTAGACATTTGAAACTCCTTTGCGTGTGTATCCCTATGCACATAGAATACATAAGAATACATATGAACGCAAGGTGCGTATATTGCATCTTATTGATAACG
>JAUWMQ010000143.1 GCA_030613065.1 Candidatus Aegiribacteria sp.
TACCGCTGGTAGGTAGAAGGGGACGTAGAAGGGGATGTACCACACTTCTTCAACTTATGCACCAATATATCTCTTCTTAAATGAAGAGAACTAACTCATAAGTTGAAGAAGTGTGGTACGTCCCCCTTATTGTTGGTACCGAAGGGGGGACTTGAACCCCCACGAGGAAATTCCTCACTAGGTCCTGAACCTAGCGCGTCTGCCTATTCCGCCACTTCGGCTCTGTGCACGCGATTCTAGGGAAGAAATCGCGAAAAGTCAATATTCATCTTACCGAACTCAGCAGTTTGCTGTATATTTCCCAACCGGGAAAGGCGAATATATGAAAGATGATAGAAAAGTGATTGCGCGGAACCGGAAAGCCCGTCATGAGTACGAAATTCTGGATACTCTGGAAGTTGGGCTTGTACTGCGGGGTTCCGAGATTAAATCTATACGGGATGGAAAGATAAGCCTCATCGGGGCTTATGCTTCGTTTGACGATAATGGAGACCTCTGGGTTCATCAGATGCATGTTGCTGAATATGCCCAGGCAAGGGATAATCATGACCCTTACCGTGACAGAAAGCTGCTGGCGCACAGAAGACAGCTGAAAAAGATGGGCCGGATGATTCGTGAGAAAGGCTATACCCTCATTCCACTGGATATTCATCTGAGATCCGGAAGGGCGAAGCTGGAACTTGGGATTTGCAGGGGCAAGAAGCAGTACGATAAACGCCACTCCATTGCTGAACGGGACAATGAAAGAAATATCAGAACAGAGATGAAAAGGACATCCAGAGGTTATGAGTAGCATTCATCTACTCTTTCTGATGTCAGCTCTGTTGGGCGGAACGGTAACCACACGCATCATTCCCAGGTACGATGGACTGCTGATGGAGCTAACATCTGACGAAGCGATCATAGACAGTGTAACCGTTACCGGATACTCTGTGAATGTAAGGCCTGGCAATAGAGTTGTTATGCCCGAAGCCTTTCTTCCTTTCTGGGTGCGGGGCTGGGAGCTTGATGCGGATTCCTGCGGTTTTGCAGTTGAGCTTTCCGATGCGGTTGATTCACTTGAATACTCGCTCCAGGAAAACGGCCGGGTTATGCTGCTTTTCTTCAGGGCTGCTGAACCACTGGTTTTCCCAGAACTTTCATGGAACGGCCCTCCGAGGGAGCCTGTTTACATGGATTCAGGTTCGCCGTATTCCGATTCATCGATCATTGCAGCCCTGGAACTGGGACAGCAGTCTCCGTGGCTCGATGATTTTGACTGCGTAGTTATCGATCCAGGGCACGGCGGAAGGGATCCTGGAGCCGTCGGTTATACAGGTACCTTTGAAAAGGACAGAGCACTCGAGATAGCCCTCCTCGTACGTGATATCCTGAACATCAGGAGGCCCGATCTGGAGGTTGTAATGACAAGAAGCACCGACATCTACGTATCGCTTGGAGCCAGGACACGGCTTGCTAACTCAATGAAAGCCGACCTTTTCATCAGTATACACTGCAATGCGGCGGTAAATTCTACTGCGAACGGTTTCGAGACATTTTTTCTATCCAGGGCAAGATCCGATGACAGCAGGGCGGTTGAAATTCTTGAGAATAGTGTGATAGAGTTAGATGAGGGTTACGGAACCTCTTCCCATGATTTCCAGAATGATGCTCTTTCGTTCCTCCTTGCTGATATAGCTCAGAATATATACCTGGAAAGAAGCAGCTCACTCGCTGTTGAGATCCAGGACAGCATGACGGAAAGGTTCGCGGAAAGCGTAAGCAGAGGAGTGAAGCAGGCGGGGTTTTACGTATTGCGCGGCGCACTTATGCCTTCGGTTCTAGTTGAGATAGCGTTCATCTCAAATCCGGGGGAGGAGCGGATGCTTCAATCTCTGGACTTCCGTCTTGCGTCTGCAGAAGCTATTGTAGATGCAGTTCTGAAGTTTGCTGAGCAGCAATAATGGAGGATTTCTGATGTTGAAACTTGAAAGCAGTGATCAAAGGGGAATTCTGATCCGTCTGGGTGTAATTGTCGGTATTGTTATTCTTATCTATTTTGCCATATCCTTCGGCATGAAAACAGTTAATAAATCAATGGGAATAGAAGGGAGTCCGAACGAAACCATTGAAGATGTTGAGCTTTATATATCTCCTGAAAGCCTTTACACATCAGATGAGAGGATGACTCTTCCCGAAATTGAGGACCTGCCCGAGGGTCCTGAAGCCTCCTGGGAAATTACGCCGTGCTCCATATACGTCTCGGAATCATCAGAGCCGGTTATCGATTCGCTCCCAACTGCACCCGGAATAGATAATAAACCCCTTGAGGCCCTCTTTCTGGTGAAACTATGGGCTGCCGAAGCGGGGATTCAAGTTGAATTAATAGATCAGGTTTACGTATTTACAAAACTTGACACTATATTTGTGGATCTTCCATCGGAAAGAGATTTCATGGGTCTGAAACTGACAATTGAGAATCGTTTCATCTGTTTTACACGTCTGTATCCCCTGATAGCTGGAAATCTGCTTTCTTCTTATCCTGAAGGTATTCCCCTCAGGGGTGTAGAAGGAATATTCAGACGGTGAATACGGGAAAGATCGGTATTTTTGATTCGGGAGTAGGAGGTTTAACAGTTGTAAGGGCTGTGAACAGACTGCTTCCAGGTGAATCCGTTATCTATTTTGGCGACACTGCCAGAGTGCCTTATGGTTCAAAATCCCCCGAGACGGTTATCAGATTCGCAACGGAAGATGCAGAATTCCTTCTTGGAAAGGGTGTTAAACTCCTTGTTGTGGCTTGCAACACTGCTTCATCGGTGAGCCTTCCGGCACTCAGAGAGTTCGCTGATGTGCCGGTAATCGGTGTTATAGACCCCGGAGCAAAGGCAGCCGCGGAAATAACTGAATCCGGGTCAGTTGGAGTTATAGGAACCCTGGGTACAGTTTCGAGCGGAGCATATCAGAAAGCTCTGAAATCATACAATACAGTCAGCAGGGTGATAGCACAGCCAACACCTCTCCTGGTTCCTCTGGTGGAAGAAGGATGGCTTGACCACATTATCACCGAAATGGTTCTGAGGGAATACACCGCTCCCCTTGTAAATGAGGGTATCGATACGCTGGTCATGGGCTGTACACACTATCCTCTTATCAGGAATACGTTATCGAAGGTTCTTGGAACGGGCATCAGACTGATCGATTCTGCTGAAGCAACAGCGTGTGAGGTCGCCTCCGTTCTTGATGCAAAGGGTCTGAGATCAGATAATCTCCAGGGTGAGAATAGTTTCTATGTCAGCGATATACCTCTGAAATTTCAGGAAATCGCTCAGAGATTTCTTGGTAAAGCCATACACCTTGTCACTCAGATTGAAGTGGGTGATCTTCATTGATCTTCAGTACCCGCGATTCTGTATAAGAATAGGAGTCAGATGAGAGTTGACGGACGCCAGGATGACGAACTCAGAGAGATAGAGATTGAGACCGGTTTCCAGCCCCTGCCCGATGGAAGCGCATTGATTACATGGGGAGAAACCAGGGTTCTCTGTTCCGCAACGATTGAATACAGAGTTCCCTTCTTTCTGTCAGGCCGTGGAACCGGGTGGATCACTGCTGAGTACGGAATGCTTCCCGGCAGCGGCAATCGGAGGATACAAAGAGAACGCAGCGGAGCGAAGGGACGCACACATGAAATCCAGAGGCTGATAGGAAGAAGTCTCAGACAAGCGGTTGATCTCGATAGAATGGGTGAGCGGACAATAGTTGTAGACTGCGATGTTCTGGTGGCCGACGGTGGAACTCGCGTGGCATCAATTGTTGGAGGCGCCGTGGCGCTGAGGCTTGCTATAAAGAGGCAGATCGTGGAGAGAAAGATGAAGGAAGACCCGTTCAGAGGTTATATCAGTGCTCTAAGCCTTGGTGTAGTGGGTGACGATATACTCCTTGATCTATGTTACGATGAAGATTTCAAAGCAGTTATGGACATGAATGTTGTGGTCACCGAATCAGGTGATCTGGTAGAGCTGCAGGCTACCGCGGAGGGGAGAGCAATTCCCCCTGAAACGGTCAACACAATGACGGAAAAAGCGATAAATGCTATAAAGGAGATTATTATTCCGATTCAGAGAGATGCTTCTGCGGAATGAAACGCATTGTGCTTGCCTCGGGAAATCCGGACAAACTCAGGGAACTCAGATACCTCCTGAAAGACCTGCAGGTTGAAATTATTCCGGTTGGCGATCTTATTCCGAACTGGTACGTTGAGGAAACTGGAGTAACACTTGAGGAGAATGCTTATATCAAAGCGAGAGATGTTGCTGAGAAGACTCATCTGCCGGTGATCGCCGATGATACAGGCCTTTTTGTCGATGTACTCGGTGGTGCTCCCGGCGTTTATGCTGCCAGGTTCGCAGGCTTCGACTGTTCCTATGAAAACAATGTCAGCAAGCTCTTAAGAACGATGCTATGCGAGGAGAACAGAAGAGCAGCCTTCAGGACTTCAGCGGTTCTGGTATCGCCGGAGATGGAATTCAGCGTAACCGGTGAGATTGCGGGTGTGATCACAGAGGAACCGGACGGAGAAGATGGGTTCGGTTACGATCCGGTTTTCCTTCCCGATGAGCTTGACCATACTTTCGCAAGATGCTCACCGGAGGACAAACACCGCATCAGCCACAGAGCCCGGGCTATTGCGAAGCTCCGGGAAAAACTCATTTCATCCGGAATTCACGGATAACAGATCAGCTCTTTTTGAGTTCCTCCAGCACCTGCTCAGCGATCGAGAACGGAACTGCTTTGTAATACTCAAAGTGCATTGTGAACGACGCTCTTCCCTGGGTCATGTTCCTGAGTTCAGTTGCGTAACCGAACATTTCCGATAGAGGAATGAGAGCTTTCACTATCTGAGCGTTTCCCCGCTTGTCCATTGATGTGATATTCCCCCTTTTCCCGTATACGCTTCCGTTAACGATTCCCGCGTAGTCTTCAGGTGTTGTGACGGAAACACTCATGATAGGCTCCAGCAGTTGGGGATTTCCCTTCATAAAAGCTTTTCTGAAGGCTGAGCCGGCGCATTTCCTGAAAGCCATTTCTGAAGAGTCAACTTCATGGAAAGAGCCGTCGTTCAGTGTCACTCTGATGTCAACAACGGGGAAATCAAGCAATACTCCGCGTAACATTACGTCTACGATACCCTTTTCGACTGCGGGTATGTATTCTCGGGGAATATTGCCGCCCTTCACATTGTTCATGAATTCGAAACCGTGACCTGCAGGCATTGGCTGCAGTGTCATGATGATATGTGCATACTGTCCCCTGCCGCCGGTCTGTTTGGAAAGCTTTTCATTAATATCGACTGTGGACGTAATGGTTTCTCTGTAGGCTACTCTTGGGGGAGATGTAGTAACTTCAACACTGAACTCCCTTTTCAGTCTATCAAGAATTATCTCCAGATGCAGCTCACCCATTCCCGAAATAATTGTTTCAGTTGTTTCAGGATCAGTGACAACCGTGAATGTGGGATCCTCTTCTGACAGCTTTTGAAGAGCACCTGAAAGCTTATCCCTTTCTGACTTCTTCTCAAGCATGACCGCAACGCTGAGAACAGGTGCCGGGAATTCGATCGCTTCCAGAACTATCGGATATTCACTGCAGCATATTGTATCGCCTGTGGATGTATCCTGCAGACCTGTAACGGCACCTATCTCACCAGTATAGAGGGCATCCACCGCTTCTCTTTTAGCAGCATGCATCCGGAGTATTCTCCCGACTCTCTGCTTTTTGTTCTCCGATGAATTGTACACGTACGATCCTGATTCGAGGGTACCTGAATAGACCCTTACGTATACCAGTTTTCCGACATGGCGATCAGTGACAACTTTGAACGCCAGCGCTGCAAGTCTTCCATCATCCATGGGCACTCGTTCGATTGAGCTGCCATCAAGACAGTGACCACTTATGGGCGGAAGGTCAAGCGGGCTTGGAAGGTAGGATATAACTGCATCAAGAAGCCTCTGGACTCCCATATTTCTGTATGCGCTACCGCACAGAACAGGGCAGACTGTATGCGAATGGGTGGCTTTCCTTATTGCAAGGCTGATATCCTTACTTGTAATATCATCTCCTTTGCAGTACTTATCGAAAAGATCCTCATCCACTTCGCTCACCTTTTCGATGAGATGCCTTCTCCATCTCACAGCTTCGTCAATCATGTCATCCGGAACAGGTTCTTCATGCCATGACATTCCCCGGTCGGATTTGTCGTAATAGACCGCGCAGTTGTCTACAAGGTCCACGATACCTCGAAATTTGTCCTCGGAACCTATCGGTATTACGACCGGTACCGCGTTGGCTCCAAGCTGTTTCTGAATTGACTCCACAACACCATAAGAATCCGCTCCAAGCCTGTCCAGTTTATTTACGAAGGCTATTC
>JAUWMQ010000071.1 GCA_030613065.1 Candidatus Aegiribacteria sp.
CAGCTCCAGTGTAGGTTCCTGGGATCCATGTACTGTGGTTCTGGTCGTTCCCTCAACGTAGAAATCATTACTGAACAGGTACTGGGCGCTGACAGTCCCGGGATCAGCGGAGAACACATCGTCTTTGTAGGAGACGTAAAGGTCAGGGAGAACATATTTTCCAACATTGAATACAAGGCTGGTGGTATCGGATAGAAGCTCGGGGGAAATCTCGAATGTATCAAGACCTATCTCATGCCTGAGATTCCGGGCAAGAAGACTTCCAAGCATCGTCTGGGCTACGTTTTCAACCTCGGATCTGATAGAGCCGGAGTTCATCTGCTGCATCTCGCTGTAGGTAAGCCCGACTGCCAGCAGGGTAAGAATATCCTCCTGGGCCACCAGACCTGATGGACCCTGGCCGGTAAGAGTGATATCGAGATTATCCAGGTCTCCGGAAATATGAATTGTGATTATGTATTCCTCGTGGCTTATCACGCTGCGTACCCTGGTTTCAGCTGTTACGTTCAGCTGCATGGTGGGAGGATTGCCCTGCATGATATTCACCCTTCCTTCAGTTATCTGGAAATCCCTCTGAAGCAGTGTGATCTTACCCCTTACAGCCGATACGTACCCGTTTACCGTTGGCTTACGCTCAAGAGTGAATATCCTGAGTTTAAGAGCTATCTCAATATCAGCAAAATTTGTCCTGAACCACAAGTCCCCTGTTCCGGCCACGTCTATGGAAAGATCGAATGGAAGTTCCCCTGAGCCACTGGATGTGGAGGAACTCACAGATTGAGGAATACCTACCGCGCCCTGCATAATTTTAATCTGGCCAGAAAGGACAGGTCTTTCTTTCAATCCCGATCCACCTGAGTTCAGCCCTCCGGAACAGATAACTGCTCCTATTCCAGGTATGGCTATCTCCATATCCGAAAGAGTGGAATTGAGGGTGTAATTACCGAGTTCAAAGGGGATAACACTGATAATATCAGCCTGCCAGTTTGAGGAAAAGTTACCCGTGCTTTCGCTACCGGAACCCAGAGTAAACCGGGCATTGTACCCCGTTGCAGTATTGTCGGGATAGTTCAGGTAGAAATTCACATTAGGCAGCTCAATTCCAAGCATGGTAATGTACAGGCGGTTTATTCTAGCGGATGCCTGCATCTCAAAGGTGTAATCCCCGGGAAACCTTTCGTACTCAATCCTTGCGGAAACACTGGCCCCCATGGTTCTAAACGGTAATGGAAGAATGTAGAAAAGCCAGTCACCGATATCGTTTACCTCAAGCTCAAGCCATTGAATCTTGTCGATCAGCAGCGCGGCATCAGTACCAGCCCAAACATCCGTGGCCTTCATCTGCAGGCCGGATCTTACGCCGTTCTGCCACACATATATCCCGCTTATATTGAATGCGTTGTCAATTGCGGAAACATCAACGGTTATGCTGTCCATCATGAACTGGCCATATACCGGATCCGAGATATGTCCTGTCATGGAACCCTGAACACCGGTTGAATCCATCCGATACATAATTCCGAAGTTGCCTACCCCCGACATATCAGCCGGCAGGCCGGAGAACGTACTGAAAGTACTGAGATCGAAGTTCACTATGTCAGCGTGTACTTCAGTTTCTTCCTCACTGAACATCCCGGACATCGCAAGGTCTCCTACAGGTGGATCCAGCCAGAGTGTATCCAGGATGATTGTACCGTTTACAGCAAATCCGGATAATTCTCCAGCTGTGATTACTCTCAGTTTGGAATGGGTAGCCCTCAGCTCCTCTATACTGAAGAAGGTCGTATCACCAGTCTCAACTTCTATTTCAGCCGTATATAACCGGTCATTAGAACCGGCAAGTGTTAATCCATCTATTCTGAAATCATCCCCGTCCAGCTTTATCTCAGCCGTTGTATGGAAAGCGTCCGAGATCACTCTGAGGCTGTCTATCGAAAGGGATGCTTCCGCTGTCATATTGTGCCCAGTCATGCTGAAAGTTCCCTCCACGGATGCAGTGTCAGCCGATACCCCTTCAGCTGAAAACTCGATAACTTCAACGCTGCCATCGAAACTCATTCCAATGGAAATTCCAGCTATAATATTCCTTGTAGAGTAATTCAGGGAACCATCAAGGAGCACCCTTTCTGCCGATATTCCCTGCATTTCAAGCTTTCTTACTCCCACATTGCCCTTGATATTCATGCCGACTACAGTACCGCTTCCGTTCACTGAAAAATAAGCGGAGGCTATATCAGGACACTCACCGATACAGAATTCCCTGAGAAATGAAAGATCGTTTATCTCGCCGTCAGCCCGCATTGTCCATGTTTCAGGAACCCATCCTGGTCCCAGATATCCGTTGCCGGTGAACTCCGCATTCCCGCTCCTGCTGATTACCGATCCATCCAGACTGAAGGAGTTGTCTGACAGAACAGCATCGAGATGGAGTGTTGAGACATCAACGAACTCGGAGGATGATTCCGCAAGGTCGATTGTTACAGTACCGTTCAGCTCAGAGAGTAATGTTTCTCCGACTTCAGCGTATATTGAACCGGTGACATCAGTGGCTGAAAACTGCGGCAGATATTCTGACATGTCGGTATTTATCATGTTCAGCTGTAATGCCGCGCTCCATCCTAGAGATTCCATGTCAAATTCACAGTCTAATTTCAATTCGGCATCGTCCGTGACAAGATGCAGATTCCGTGCGGTGATATACTGAAGATCAGCTGAAAGAGTATCAACTTCAAAGGACGCTTCATGTCCGAACAGAACTGCCCTCCCGGTGGAAAGTGACATTTCCGCCTGAAGATCCGACAGTCTTCCTTTCAGGCTGCCTTCAAGAAGGACCGACAGGTCAACGGGCAGATCGTAGGATGAAGTACCAACCCTTCCGGAAAGTTCAACATCAAGGGTTTCCTCTGAACCGAAGAGGGTTCCGGAAACCAGCAACGAACCTGGAGCGGCAATTCCACAGAATTCATCTGCAGTGACATTACCATCCACCATACGCAGAATCCCGTATCCAGATATTTTGCCGAAACCGGGGAGATGAATACTGGTCGAATCAATATTCAAGGCTACTCCGGATATTCTGGAAATAGAAGCATCTATATACATCGAATCGATGATAGTGCCTGAGGATTCAGTTAATATGCCGTACTGAAGAAGTAATCTGTCGGTGCTGGCAGCAACACCAGTATCAATATCATTCAGAATAGATAAAAGCGGAAGAGACTCCTCATCCTGAATATCCGTATCGGGAGCGAGGCAGATGTTCAGCCTGTCAACCAGTATCCCATCAACATGGCTGTTTACAACGTAATCAAAAAGACTACCTTCTATCTGAACGCCGATAACAGCAACCACCAGGCCATAAGCGTCTGTGACTATAACCGAGTCTGCGGATGTATTCCAGAAGACATCGGTATCCAGCCCTCTGAAGGTCAGGGTTAAACTGTCATCCGAAACGATACTGCCTACGATCTCTCCAGGCATATCACCGAGAAATCCGCTGGCAAGAAAAATGTAAAGAGATAGAACCATGAAAAGCAGCCCAAGCATTACCATCCTGAACCATCTGGCAACTCCATGCTTTCTGCTCATGAGAAAGCCTTCAGAGAGTACATCATACTAAAATGCATGACCTATCCCGATGTATATTTTTCCCCTCTTGAGGGAATTCCTCCAGGTGGGCGCGAAACCGTAATCAAGTCTCAGCGGACCGAAAACTGTATGGTAGCGGAGGCCGAATCCTGTTCCGAAGCCTGCCGTCTCGAGATCGACCTCATTAAACGCATTCCAGAGTCCACCGGCATCCGCGAAAAGAACAGCTCCAAGGTTTCCGGCGATCCTGGTTCGGACCTCGAAATTTCCAAGAACCTCAAGCCGTCCACCGATAGGGTTTCCATCACCATCCACCGGACCCAGTGAATTGATAGGGTAACCACGGAGTGTAGTTCCTCCCCCAAGGTAAAACCTGTCATCCGGAGGTACAGTAGTGTCATCACCGTATGGATACGTACCCCCTAGCCTCAGGCGGCTCGCAAGGATAAAATCGTTGCTCAGTGGAAAGAAGAATCTGGCTTCAGCGGAGATCCTGTAGTAATCGCTTCCGCCAAGAACCCCCCCTGAAATTTTTCCCGCTCCCATTATCCAGTGTCCCCTCAGGGGATCAAGCAAGGGGCTCCTTGTATCGTGCACGAGAGTTGACATAATACTGGATGTGGTCCGCCAGTCGGAAGTGGTGAAGCTGGTATCCACCCATTCGTTGTATTTCTCGTATTCCAGACTGTAACCGATCGTGAATTTCAGATGATCCGTGAGGTCCCTGGCAAATGTTGACGTTACTGAATAACTCCTCTGCCTGATCCCGGGTGTAAAAAGGTAGAGGTAGCCAAGCTTCAGCTGCCATTTCCATCTTGTTGATAAAAACCAGGGTTCTTCGTAGATGATCGAAGGTTCTATCTCCCGTCCTTCTCTTGAACCGAAGTATTCCATCATGTATATACCGATTGAAAGTCTCTGGTTGTTCCCCATAATGTTGGGGTGAATCCATGTGGCACTTCCGAAGACAGCCGATGGAGATACGTAACCGGTCCCAAGGTCTACTCTTCTGTATCTGCTTTCACTTATGGAAATATCGAGGTTGATTAAACTGCTGTCATTCTCGTCAGGGTGGTAGGAAAACCTGACATCCTGGAACAGATCAAGTCCGTAGATATTGCTGACGGACTGCCTGAGGAGTTCCATATTCAGGGAATCACCGGGCTGGATCAGTATCTCCCTTGTAATAACCTTTTCGCGAACCGTTTCCAACCCGCTGACGGAAATGCTGGCAAGAAATACCTGATCATTTTCAACAATATTGCATTCCACCGCGCGGTAACCGGTCGCCAAATCCACTTCACTCATGCTTAGAAGATGAATGTCAACGGAAGAATAGATGTAGCCTCTTTCATTGTACAGATCAAGAACGGAATTTCTGAAGGAGAGAGTATCTTCGGGTATTATCGGTTCACCAGGAGCCCCCGGATAAAGAGTGGCCAGTGAATCAACCGAGAAGACCATCGCACCGTTGAATACGAGTCCGGAAAGAATGCTTCTTGTACCTGTCTCGACCGTAATTCTCACAATATTGATCTCATCATCCCAGAGGGGCCACTGGACGGTTACAACAGCTTCAAGGTATCCTATATTGTTAAGGTTCATGATTATACCATCTTGAACCTGGACAGGGGTTATTGTTAGAAGAGACCCTCCTTCGTTTAGCCCGGTTCCGCTGAGGAGTTTAGTCTCCGATAGGGGGATATCACCGTAAACATATATGGAATCCACAACTGGTTCCGTGAAAGCCGCATGTACAGCTGAAGGTAACAACAGAAACAGCAGAAATGGCACGAGCGTCTTCACAATGGAATAATGACGGTTAGGTACGATGCTGTTTCCTTTCCGGGCAAATGAGAATCGGCATTATTGGTATTCAGTAAAGCCCCGCTGAACAGATACTCGGAAATATACAGGACAGCAAGAATAGCTCCACATTTGAGTCAAGCATAATTCCAAATACAGGATGCGGGTTAGAGATGAAGTTTATGTGCAGTCAGGGAGGTGTACAGAGTCTGTAATAACTGGTTAAATGCATTCCGACATGAAACGACCTGAACATTTTCTACTTTCTATATACGAATAGAGATCCGATCTGTCAAATCTTGACAGTTTAGCTATCAACTTGTTACATTTGAACTTACTGGCACATTGAAGAATGAGGTGAAATTCTATGCAAAGTTCAGCTCTGGATTATCTCAGATGCCCGGAATGTCTGGAGCATCTTCTAATTCACCACTCGACAAAGCGACACTGTGACTCAGATCGGGTACTATGGAATGTCCAGGTTATACAGAATCAATGCAACCGATGTCTTCGAGCCCGACGCCGATCACATTCCATGGAGGAATGATGTTCCTGGTATTATCATCTCAGATAGAAAATTCAACCGGATAGGAGATGTCGGAACTTTCTTGTCACTTGCGGAGCCCTTCCATTCTACGATATTAGTATTGAAACGCCAATTAAGAAGGACTGACTATTTATGAAACGGAATCTCAAAGTAGAAATCTTTTACTCCTTTGAAGAGGAGAACAAAGCAGAAAAGAAACGACGTTCTCGATTGACTCTGGAAGAAAGACTCAGAGAATTTGCATTCCTGCAGGAACGCAGATGGGGTACTGACTGGACCACTGAGCCTATTAAAAAAATAGTGTCATTCGAAAAAACGGAATGGTGAAGATCCTATGCTGCTTTCCACAGACATGAAGGATCTCATTTCATTATTCCATAAACACGATGTTGCCTATGTATTAGTGGGTGGATTCGCTGTAAACTATTACGGTTATTCACGCATGACTCAGGATATTGATCTTCTGCTTTACCCCTCAGAACAGAATGCAGAGAATGTAATGAACGCACTTCGGGAATTCGGTTTTGGAAATGCTGGAATACCACAGGAGCTGTTCGAAAAGACCGGTGCTGCAGTACATCTGGGAGCTGAACCAAATAGAATTGATCTGTTGACGCATCTCATTGGAGTCAGCAACGACACAATTTTCGCAAACAAACAGGAAATTATGCTTGATAATGTGCTTGTTAACATCATAAATCTACCTGACCTGATTGCCGTTAAGCAGAGTTCGAATCGTCTTCGAGACCTTGCTGATGCAGAGGAACTCACCAGAGAAAAGGATGATTGAAAGTCGTGTACTCCCATTGTCGTCACTCAGTTCGGACGTTCGCATCGAAGTGATGAAATGCAACAGGAGGTCTACTGCATGAATGAAGTTCTGCTGTTTATCGGGGGAACGGATCCCAGCGGTGGGGCAGGATTGCCGGCGGACCTGAAGACCGCCTCGGCTCTGGGTTTCCATGGGTGCCCGGCAGTCTCCGCACTTACCATTCAGAACAGCGGAAACGTTCTGTCATGGGAGGCTGTCGCTTCTGCAATACTTGTGGCACAGCTCAGGGCTGTGTGCGATGACGGCCCGCTGGCTGGTGTGAAATCTGGGATGCTGGGAAGCACTGAGAATGCTTCCGCTCTTGCCGGATTCATCAGGAAGGAACTCAGCGGAATACCATACATTCTTGATCCGGTCCTTACCGCTGGTGGAGGAGGATCTCTGGTGAGCAGCGGCATGGTCGATCTGCTGAGAGATGAACTCGTACCGCTATGCACTCTCTGCACTCCGAATATTGATGAAGCGGAGATACTATCCGGGACATCCATTGCGGATACAGAGGATATGATAGAGGCTGGAAGGGCTATTATCCGTCTGGGCGCGGAAGCAGTACTGGTCAAAGGAGGACACCTCTCCGGTGACCCGGTGGATATACTGGTGACGGAAAAGGATTATGCAAAGTTCAGCGGATCCAGAATCACCGGTGAGAACGTACACGGCACTGGCTGCACTCTGGCCGCCGCATGCACTGCTCTGCTGGCCGCCGGATTTCCCATGGAAACCGCAGTGAGGGATGGAAGGCAGTATGTCAGAAGGGTTATCGCAAGAAGGATCGGAAGGGTTCATGGTAATCTGCCGGGCCATTCTCCAGGGGCGGGTCCATTGCCACTGTCACCAGATGGCAGTTCATTCTACCTCCCGCCTGCTTTCTGCGGTATGTGCGGCAAGCCCATGGGCAAATCACCTGGAGAGCATGGGCATCTGTTCTGCGGAAAATGCGGATTCATCCACTACAGGAATCCCCTTCCCGCCGTGGTTCTCATGGTTCATGACGACGAAAGAATACTGCTCGTCCGCAGAGCGGTGCAACCGAAAAAAGGGATGCTGTCCCTTCCGGGAGGCTTTCTCGAAACGGGCGAAACCCCTTTTGAATGCGGTTTCCGTGAGCTGCTGGAGGAAACCGGACTTCAGATAAGGGAAAGCAGACTGCTGGGGCTGGAAACCGATTTAACAGCCTACGGCGGAATTCTCCTGGCTGTGCTGGAAGTCAGGGACTGGGAAGGTGCCCCCATAGCAGGAGATGATGCGTCCGAGGTTATGTGGTGTCCGATCCGTGAGGTTCCGGAGCTGGCCTTCAGTGCGCATAACAGACTTGTGGAAAAACTTGCGAATACCCAATAATCATGCTGATGAGGTTATGTAAGGGCTTTCAGAGTTTCCTCAAGGGCTTCCATGTCGTGAGTTCCGTAAACAGTGACATCCTTCACCCTTTTCATGAGTCCCTGAAGGACTTTTCCGGGGCCGACTTCAACAAAAGTATCGAATCCGCTTCTCTGAAGTTTCTTTATCGAATCAGCCCAGAGAACGGGCGATGTAACCTGCAGTTTGAGCAGTCGTTTAGCTTCGTCACCGCTGCGAATAAGGTCGGCGGTGACATTTGCCACAACGGGTATCTCCGGTTCGTAAAAACCGGCATCATCCAGTGCTTTCTCAAGACCCTTGGCGGCATCCTTCATAAGAGGTGAATGCCAGGCTCCAGAAACCTGAAGAGGTATAATCTTTCTGGCGCCCATTTCTTTGCAAAGCTCTCTGGCCCTTTTCAGAGCATTCCTCGAACCGGAAATAACAACCTGACCCTCCGAATTAACGTTGGCTATTCCAACAGGGCCGATAGAGGATGCTTCTTCAACGCATTTCCTCGCATTATCCAGGTCCATACCTATGAGTGCAAGCATTCCACCGGGATGCCTGTCAGCGCATTCCTGCATGAGTTCACCACGTATGCGGGTAAGCTTGGCGGCTATGCCCGGAAGCAGAACGCCAGCTGTAACAAGTGCGGCATACTCACCAAGGCTGTGTCCGGCTGTACCCTCCGGTTTAATTCCCGCGGCAACCAGAACGTTCATAGTTGCAATGCTGATCATGGTGATAGCCGGTTGTACATTATCAGTTCTGGTCAGAATTTCAGCGGGTCCATTCGATATGATCTCACTCAACTTGTGAACACCGGTCATTCCATCAATCCTGTCAAGAAAATCAACAGCATCCGGATAGCTTCTGAGAAATTTATCCATGCCTACACTCTGTGATGCCTGCCCGGGAAACAGAAAAGCTAATCTTCCCATTCAATCCTCCTAACGATGGCGAGAAGCGACCATCGAAATTCTACATAACTATGTCTGGCAAACGCAACCCCCATGTTTTTTACCTATTCTCCAATTCTAGGTGTCCGACCGAGAAGAACCAACAGCCTTGCTTCCGCGATCAGGGATGATGTCCTGGAAGATTCCACGGATGCCTCAGCCGAGGTAATGTCCGATTGAGCATCCAGTAGATCAAGGAGAGAAATGCTTCCCAGATCGTAACTCATCATTGAAAGCCGGAGCTTCTCGTTAGCCTGATTAAGGACCTGAAGGGAAAGCTCCCAAGTCCTGATGGAACTGATGAGATTGTTTTGAGCAGTCAGTAGAAGGCTTTTAATTGAATTCACAAGGGCTTCGTTGGATGCCTGCTGTCTCAGTAATGAAGCCCTGGAGGATTGAATGATGCCCGAACGGCTGAACCCGTCAAAGAGGGTCCAGCTGAGAGTGAGGGAGACCTGCCAGCTGTCTCTGTTCGAGAAATCCTCGAAATCAAGTTCATCATTATTCCAGTTCCAGTTCCCCCCGGCATTAAGCGACGGCCAATATGTGCGTTTGTTTGATTCGTAGATATTCTGCGCGGCTGTGAGTCTTTCCATCGAAGAAGCAATTGTATTGTTACCTGACAGTTCCAGGCTGTAGTTCACTGCTGCTGCGATTGAAACAGGCTGCAGGACAGCATTCGTGTTTACCCTGTATTCCGACCCTACTACACCTGCAGTCTGGTAGAGAGCGGTGTAGGAATTGGACACAGCCTGCTCCCTCTGAAGCGATGACAGACTGTTGGAACTTTGCTGGACTTCCGCCTGTATCAGTTCAAGGTTCGTGGCTCCTCCTATCTCGTAAAGAGCCTCTGTTCTCCTCAACTGCTCGCTGCTTCTCTCCTCTGCTCTTTTTGAAGAGATCAGCAGCTGTACCGACTCAATCACTCCGTAATATGACTCAACGACATCCATGGTAAGATCAAGCCTGGCCTGATCCATATCGAACCGGGAAGCTTCAAGTGTATGTCTGCTCCCTGACATGCGCAGCCAGCTGCTTCCACCGGATGCAAGTAATTCCTGTGAGATACTGGCGGACATGGACCAGGATGAATAATCGGTGTCCGTATAACCGCCGGACATATCCGGGACAGAGCTCCATGAATGACTGGTGGACGAATTGAAACTCAGCCTGGGCCAGAGAAAGGACTCTGAAGATGTCAGTGATGCTTCAGCAGACATAAGGTCGGCTGATGAGATCGCTATTTCAGGCGAGTTCTCCATTGCGACCCTCACCCATCCCGAAAGGTCAAGGGAGAGTGAATCGGTCTGCGCAAAAAGGACTGAAACAACTAAAGGCAGAAAAAAGACGATTTTCCTCATTCTCCAACTCTCCGTTTCCGTTATGCTTCCGGCGCGAACATCACCGGCAGGGAAATAAGCAGAATACCGATAATATATATGGAGAAGCAAAGACGTATCCCCCATGAACGACTGCGCTGCAGCATTGCGGCAAGACCGCTTCCCCATAGAATCAGCGCAGCAATGGAAGGAATGTCCACACTCTCCAGAAATCTATAAATAAAAACGTGAATCCTCGACGGATCAATTACATCGACCGGGACAAATATTGACAGGTTAAGCCTTACAGAGGGAGGAACATTCATCAGCGAAACGAGAACAAAAAGCAGCACACCGGTGAGCATGTACGCGGACTGAGACAGCATGGAAGATGTAATGTAATCCGTAATTCTGCCTACTTTAACACCTTCCACGGCAAATACTATACCGAATCCGGCCAGAGCCGCGAGCAGAGCAATTATGCTCCTCTCTACCAGCCTGGCCATGGGAAGATTCCCGCGCATGCGGCTCAAATCTTCAAACTCGCCTTCGAACACACTGTCAGCTTGAGCAGGGGTGAATCCCTCCTCCTCCAGCACCGGTAATCTTTCGCCTCTCCACTCCTCTTCGACTTCGGTCCAGTTGATCAGCAGGGCGGGCAGGTATCCAGCCACAGAAATCACTATCACCGCCGAAATCATCACAATCCCCGCGCTTCTTATGTTCAGAAGGAGGGAATAGGCTCTTTCATTTCTCCAGAACTGAGTGAATACTGCAAGCAGAGACTCAATTGTATTCTCGGGAACTCTCATCTTGCCTTTCTGGTTATTACTGCCCTGGAATATACATCCTCGTATAGTACTACTCTGCTCTTCCAGGAATTGTCCTGTCTCATACATTTCTTAACGAGCCAAGCCCATCGGTTTCTTCGCCTGTGCAGATCTCCTGCTCGAATAATGCATTTGTACAACTCTTCAGGAGCGGCTCTGTTCATTACGAAACCGAATCCACCATCCCTTTCATCAATAACGGTATCCGCGAGCCCCCCTGTTCTGTTCACAAGCGGAACAGCGCCGTACCGCATCCCCATCATCTGGGCGAGGCCGCAGGGCTCGAATCTGCTCGGCATCATTACGATATCGCAACCGGAAAATATCCGTCTGGCCATGACTTCATCGTACCTCAGAGTTACCGATATTCTACCAGGATGTTCCAGGGCCAGTTTTGAAAACCTGTTCATGCAGTACCTGTCTCCGGTTCCAAGTATTACGAATTTGACACCCCTCTTTGCCAATCTCCCCATTACAGGAAATAGAAGATCAAATCCCTTCTGCCCTGTCAGCCTGGATACAATCCCAGCGGTGAGTTCTCCGCTGCCGGCATCAAGGTTATGAGTTTTCATCAGCGCTCTTCTGCATTTCCTTCTGGGTGAAATGGAATCGGCGCTGTACGATGCAGTCAGGTTCCCGTCAGTTTCCGGATTCCATGTATCATAATCGATACCGTTCAGTATACCTGTAAAATCATTGGAACGCTGGAGTAGAAGACCATCCAGACCTTCACCTGATTCGGGTTTCTGTATCTCTTCCGCATAGGTTCGACTTACTGTGGTAACCTGGTCTGCATAGACTATACCGGATTTGAGAAAACTGAACGTTCCATAAAATTCCAGGCCCTTCATCGTTAACAGCGACCGTGGAAGATATGTGCAGCTGTATTGCTCAACTGGAAAATTCCCCTGAAAATGCAGATTATGTATTGTAAATACGACTGCAGGTCTGATGCAGTTCCTCATGTAGGCCGGTATAAGCCCTGTCTGCCAGTCGTGACAATGGAGTATGTCCGGCGGTATCCTGAGACTTTCATGAAATGCCACTACTGCCCTGCAGAAAAAGGCGAATCGTAACCCATTATCGTCGTATGCACTACCACTATCGGGACCGTAGATGCCCGTCCTGTGAAAGTACTCATCCTTGCTTACGAAATAAACTGATATACCCGTTCCGGGAATAACCGATTCCGCCAGACCGAACTTCTCTCCAGCCGAAGTTATGAACTCCCCGCTGACCCATCTGAAATTCCTGGTCTTTTCAATCTCAGCGTACAGGGGCATGATTATACTTACATCATGCCCGGCGTTTTCAAGCGCTTTGGAAAGGGAACCTGTCACCCCGGCCAGTCCACCTGTACTGATAAATGGATAGGCCTCGGAAGCGGCGAAAAGTATCCTCATCTCCTGCCCTTCCACTTACGTATTCCCGTAATGAGGAAAAATAGAGCGGCAATGGCGAGAATGATCCAGATCCATATTTCGAAGTGTTTCATGAATCTCTCTGCGGCCTGTATGTTTCTTCCGAAGATTGAACCAGCTACTGAAAGTATCAGATACCATGCTATGGCGCTGAAAGCTATTGGAAATGCGGCCAGAGCAAACCGCATGCCGGAAGTTCCTGCCACAAAAACGAGCAGAGACCTTACACCAGGGATGAATCGGCTTACTGCAAGAATTACAGGTCCGCGATCTGCAATCAGGGACTTTGCTCTGTCAATCTTGACCGGTTCCACCTTCCTCGCAAGCCAGCCTTCAACGAATTGTCTCCCGGGTTTGTGCCCGACGTAGAACAAGATACAGCTCGCCAGAAAACATCCGGTTACTCCATAAATCGCTGCCATGATTAAAGATAAACCGCCTGAAACCGCCCATCCGGAGATGACTATGAAGAGAATGTCACCGGGGATCGGAGGAAAAAGAGTTTCCGCGAAGGCGATAACCCCCAGCAGCGGCCCTGCCCATGCTCCAGGCGGGTTATTCGCGAGGTAATCAAGTATACCCTCGATCAATGATTCGCCATCACTTCAGTGTCAGTACTCCTTGCAATTCTGGCCATTACCATGCAGGCAAGACCTTTGCCTCTCCCGATATCGCCAAGTGTGTTCGTAGTTGTCCCTTTCACCCATACTCTTTCCGGTTCAGTACCGGTTACTCCGGCTATCCGTTCGATCATGATCTCCCGGATGGGTGAGATCTTCGGGAAGCTTGAAACAACGGTAACGTCGAGCTGTCTGATCTCCCAGCCCTCACCTCGGACAAGACCAGAGACTTTCTCAAGAAGAACTGCGCTGTCAGCACCTTTCCACTCCTCATCTTCAGGGGGGAAAAGCGAACCGATGTCTCCAAGTCTGGATGCCGAAAGAAGGGCGTCAGCTACTGCATGCAGCACAGCATCTCCGTCGGAATGGCCTGAAAGACCGAAATCAGCTTCCATAAGGCATCCGCCAACAACAAACGGAATTCCCTCTGCAAAGGGGTGAAAATCAAGTCCGATTCCGGTTCTGCTTTCCATAATTCCCCCCTTCAGCGACTCGATTATCATTAGATCCTCAGGATCTGTAAGTTTCATATTTCCAGGATCACCGTTTACCGCAAGTACATCATAACCGGCCAGTTCCATTGCCCCGCATTCATCGGTCACTTCATCTGCTTCCCTAAGTACCCGCATAAGAACATCGAGTGTAAACCCCTGTGGAGTCTGGCTCATTCGAAGGGTTTCTCTTGAAACTGTGCCGCAAATGAGGGACGATGGTGTTACGCTCTTAACCGTATCCCTGACGGGGATGACAGGCACGGCAGCACCCGAATCTACTGCGCCTTTCATGACCCTTCTGATAAGAGAAACTGAAACCAGGGGGCGTACCGCATCGTGCACAAGTACCAGGCAGGATGATTCGAGTGCTTTCAGACCGGCAAGAACGGAATCCTGACGCCGAAGGCCTCCCGCGACTGTCTTCACACCTGCCGGCGGATTCCAGAAAGGCTTCCAGAGATCGCTGTCGCCAGGGGTAACCACAACGATCTCCCCTATCTCCTCAATAGCTCGGAATGCATCGATCGACCAGTCAACCAGAGCTCTACCACGAAGTTTCAGAAACTGCTTCGGCACTCCTGAACCGAATCTCGTACCCGATCCGGCAGCTACTATCACAGTTCCCCAGGTATTCTTCTGCATACGATTCAGTTTTTCAGTTTACTCCAGCTCTTTCAGTCATCTGTTCGTCCTCGCTGATGTCCCTGGTCAGTCTTGCGAAGACCATTGTTCCGCCGGAAGACCTGAAAGTGGTATGGGCCTGAGCTTCAACGGTATTACCAATCATCTCTTCAGCACCCTCTACTACTATCATGGTTCCATCATCCATAAAACCGACCGCCTGCTTTGGATTCCTTCCCTTTCGCACCAGCCTTATGGAAAGAACTTCTCCAGGTAGTGTCACAGGCCTGGCCGCTGGTCCCACCTCTTCAAGGTTGATGACGTGATTACCCTCCTTAACGGCGATATCAATTATATCCGCATCACTGCTGAGGAGAGACACGTTTTCTTTTCTGAGATACTCAAGCATGCGGAAACGTTCTCTCTCCTGCTTGCCGAAGTCCTTGTATTCAAGTCCTCCCGAATTACCTGCGGCCTCTTCCAGCCTTTCAATGGTTTCCATTCCTCTTCTCGCCCTGCCCCTTTCAATGATATCCTCGGAAGCGCTCATCTCCTCAAGCCGGTTCTTCCGGGACGCAGGAAGAATGAAGGGGCCTCTGCTAAGCCCT
>JAUWMQ010000103.1 GCA_030613065.1 Candidatus Aegiribacteria sp.
TGTGGTCCACTGCGACCAGACGAGGTCAAGCATTCTATCTAGCAGTCTGAGTCTACAGTCTTTCAGCAACATCGTCGTATCCAAGCTGCTCATACATTGAGATAAGGATCATCCTGAATCCTTCGGAGGGGGCATTTTTTATATGCAGTCGTCCTCCGAGCATACTTAGTGCTGTTTCAAGGTTCGAGTTACTCAGTTCCATTTCTATCTCCGTTAACGCTTGTAGTTGTTGTCCCTATAATATGTACAATAACTTCTAGTGTCCAGTATCTTTACACGGGGTTTCAGATAAACCTGAGCAGCAAACCGATTAGAACGATGCCCGGCCTTGCTGTCTCTCCCAACCCTGGTACGGGCAGTTTTGCTTTTTCTGTCTTTTTGCCGATTGGATGTGATGTTCGTTTAGGAGTGTACGACCTCAGTGGAAGACTTGTGTCGACTGTTTCAGAGATTTCTCTTCTTGCTGGAAGTCATGCCTTTGCATGGGATGCGTCTGTTCCGGCGGGTGTGTACGCTGTTCGTCTTGATGCCGGAGGGAAAACAGTTTCTCGGCTGATGACCGTTTGTGAGTGAGGAATCATTGGGGGGAAGATAGGAGTGTAACTTCGGAAGAAAAGCTGATTGTCTGCTCTATTCTGCCGCGGTCTGCAAGAAGCCCTGCTGCATAGAGTGGCAGTTTAAGAGTTGGTCTTTTTCTGCCGGTTATTGAATTTGTCCAGAAACCCAGTTTGATTACCAGGGGGGAAGAGTATCTGTCGGCAAAAATGCCGGCTGATTTGGCCTGTGTTCTCTTGCCTGCTTTCACTTCAACCGGAATTGACACACCATCAGATTGAAGAACGAACTCAACTTCAGCTTTATTTTCATGCCAGCCGTGCAGTTGGTGTATCCCTGATGCTGTCAGTTCCTGGGCAACGAAGTTTTCGGCTACCCAGCCTTTGTAGAAACCCGGGATGAAAGCATCCCTTTTCAATAGAGGGATGTCAGCCAGAGTGGAAAGCACTCCAATATCATGCAGGTACAGTTTGAACCTGTTATAGGATTCCCATGCGGAAAGAGGCTGTTCACCCCTGTTGGCAACAGGTACTTTCAGAAGAATGCTGCTTGCAACCAGCCAATTGATGGCCCCTGCCAGATCTCGATACCTGCTTTTACCGGGAATTACTCCTTTGAACCTGAATCTTTCAGCATTCCCATTTATTTCTCTGCCTAACTGTGCAGGAATGCTATTCAGTACTTCTGCAATATGCATCGAGTTAACATTGCCGGCATGCTTCGCGATGTCTGCGAGATAGCTGGTAACAAGATTATCCATAATCCTGCTTACTTCTTCTACTGCTTGAAGTGTACTCCTGTTTCTGAGGTTACTGTAACAGTTTACCGCTTCGGGCATGCCTCCAATTGAAATATATTCAGCAAACAAATTCCACAATCGGTTGTGGTAAAGTTCCTCCAGGGGTTTTTCAAAGTCCAGGTTTATCAGAACATCGGAAGCTTCATCCTCGTTAATACCCATTAAGAACTCGGTAAAACTCATGGGGTTAACATCAAGAATACTTACTTTGCCAACAGGGAAAGAACCTTTTCCCAGACTTACACCAAGGAGACTTCCTGTGGCGGCGATGTATGCATTTGGCATATCCTGCGCAAAATATTTCAAGGAAGTAAGAGCTCTTGGAGAAGCCTGTATTTCATCCAGAATAATCAGATCAGAGTGCATATCGATTGAGTTTTTTGAGATGAATTCAAGGGCTTTAATCAGTTCTTCAGGATCAAGAGAATCTCTGTTGAATATGTTTGCTGCAGTACTATCCCGCTCCAGATCAAAGTAATGCACCTTCGGGAATGATGGACCAAAGAGTTCTCTAAGCAGATATGTTTTGCCGGACTGCCGAACCCCCCGGAGAAGCAGAGGTTTTCTGGATGGTTGATTCTTCCAGCGCTGAAGCTCTGGTTCTATAGTTCTTTTCATAGAACAAATATAGATAAATTAGTAAAGAAGTCAATAAGTGTTTAGTTTTGCCTGAAAGTGGTACCACTTAGTGTACGATCTTGTCAAAATATAATAGATCTCACAATCCGGAACTGGTCTCGGGTAAGCAGTTACATGGCGCTGCTATGTGCAGTCATCAGTGCCTTGCAGGAACTCAGGATAGCGGCGCATTATATTGACACTTAATACCTGACAGGGTACTAGGGCGGTCCATTGAAAACACAGTCTCGCACCTTCGATTATTATATTACTTGCAGGAGCCGCGTAGAATACCACATGAGGAACCGGGAGGGGAATCATCGTCTGTTGTGCGTACCTGGAGCGCAGGGGACGGAGGGAAGACAGTTTCTCGGCTGATTACCGTTTGTGAGTATTGAAATCGTTGACTGCTTTTACATTCAGCATTACTTGACGGGATGAATCTGCAGCCTGTATTATCATTTTGATGAAGATCCAAAATGGTGGATGCAACGTTATTAGGAGGTTCGAGATGTTCAAGATTCTTGATGGAAGCGGTGATGGAGTTCTCGCTGTGGAACTGGTAGACAGCTATACGAAGGATGATGTCGAGGGATTGAAGAAAACATGTAACGACGAGCTGGCAAAAGGTAACTCGAAACTAAATATCTTAATTAAAATCGATAAGCTTGAATTGCACAGGATTACTCCTGCTGCTTTTGTTGATGACTGCAGATACGCTCTCGGTCATATGAAGCAGATGAGGAATCTTGCCATTGTAGGCCACAGCGAATTGGAAAAAGTACTTGTTACCACTGACAGCAAAATCTTTGGCAGACCGGAAGATGATCTTGTTGAAAAATACTTCGATGTCTCTGAAATAGATAAAGCCTGGGAATTCGTTGAGGGTTAGCTGAAAGGAACGGATGACCTGCTTCGGGAGATGTTACTGGAACGGCGGAAAATCCATTCATATCAACTGAATCCTTTCCTTCTCAAGCAGGAATTTCCAGGCAGGAACCACCTGGATTACTCCGGCTTTTGATTCAATGGTGTCTGTATCATTCAGCGTTACAATTGTACCCGTCGTCAGGTTCTGCTCTATCATGGCTTTAGTAAGAGCTTTTACTTCACGCTTTTTTGTGATCGGGTTTTCCAGAGATTCACTTACCTGTATGAGCTTCCTGGAGTGATCGGGCATCTGCACAATGAAATCAACCTCAAGACCGTTATTTGTTCTGTAGTAGAAGATCGATTCTGTTGTGCGGCGAATGGTGATGAAGATGAGATTCTCAAGCAGGTGGCCACTGTTGACTAGTATTCCGGAGGCAGTTGAGGTAACCATGGCATGATCAATGCAATAGATCTTCTTGGGGTTTGCATTGCTGCGGGAAAGGGAAGCATCGAACAGTCTTACGGTGAAAAAGAAGTATGAGTCTTCAAACCACTTGAGGTAATCTGCAATGGAATGCTTGGGTACTTTGTGCCCTTGAGATTGTAGAAAACCGTAGAGTTTATTCAGTGAGTAAAGCGAAGCGGTGTTATCTATAAGGCGGTGCGCGAGATCCAGGACAGCCTTCGGGTGGGAAATGTCATGGCGCTCTATAAGGTCTCTGAACAGAACTGCGTGCAGATACTCCTGGTGTATTTTTACTCTCATCCTTGAACTCAGTCCGGCCACTTCAGGAAATCCACCGCATTGCAGGTATTCCTCAAATGCATTTCGTATATAAAGTCTCTTCTTTGTGGAGATGTGCTCCTGCAAATAAATTTCCTTGTAGGTGAGGAACTCTTTAAAAGAGAACGGGAACAGCTCCCAGGACAGTGACCGGCCCCGCATGGCTGAAGCGATTTCCTTCGAAAGCATTCTTGCTGAAGAGCCGGTTATGTACATTTCGCACTTTTCAGTGCGGAGAATGCGGTCAACAAACGATTCCCAGCCTTTGACCACCTGGATCTCATCAAAGAAGCAGTAAACAGTTTCAGTATTCTTCTTGTCAGGGAATAGGGAATAGTACGCTTCCGTCACAAGGTCCAGATTCTCTTCAGTAAGGTTGCAGAGACGATCATCGAAAAAGTTGATATAAAGGATGTTCTGGGGGGAGGTTCCGCTGTTCAGAAGATGCTCAATCAACTGCAGCATATAGGTGGATTTCCCGCAACGGCGAACACCCATGCATATAGTTGCCTTTCCGGGAATTGATTCAATGTTAAGTTGTCGGGGAACACCTGTGTGAACACTGAAATCCTGGGAATCGAGGATAATTCCTTTGATCTTTTCAAGCATTACTGCTTAACCTTCCTGTTTTATAACCACTTTACGGCTTATCTGGATAGAACCATGACCAGTACAGGGTTTCATGTCAATAGCAGATCGTATCCTCCGCTCTTCTTAACCTCGCTCCAGAAATTGGTGTATTAAGGAACGGATGAGCTGCTTCGGGAGATGCTACCGGAATTGACAAATATGAACCAGAGCAGCTGATCAGATAAATGGAACTGAATCTGGAAGCCCCAGGTGAGAAATCCGTATTTGAACGTAAACTGCCCGTGCATGATCTGATTAGTGCTATTCGCCTGTCAAAAGGGAATACAGCTCCGTTGAGGGAATCCCTACTGTTTATTGACGAGATACAAGCTTGTACTTCCGCGCTCCAGTATCTTCGACTGCTTTATGAAGAGGTTCCGGAGTTGCCGGTAATTACGTCAGGGTCACTGCTTAATGTTTACGTTTCCGGACCAGGTATTGAATTCCCGGTGGGAAGAGTAGAGCACTGCTTCATGCATCCCGTTACCTTCAGGGAATATCTTCAGGCATTAGAGCGGGATGACATGCTGGAAGAACTGGACAAATTACCTCTCCAGGATTACGCGTTTCCAAGCATATACCGTGAATTTGTAAGATACACCCTTCTGGGAGGAATGCCTGAAATTGTCCAGGCACTGCTTGAAGGAAACGAGCCTGATTCTATTGGAGGTATTTACTCATCACTATTTATCTCATTTCTTGACGATGTTCCCAAGTATGCCCCTAACAGGACGATGGCGGGAATTCTACGGCATTGCCTGGAAAACGTTCCCGCAGAAACCGGGAACAGGATTACTTTTCACGGGTTCGGCGCATCGGGCTACAGATCCCGGGAGGTTAGCCAGGCCATGAACATACTGCAGAAAGCTTTACTGCTGCATCTTGTTTATCCAACCGGGCAACTGGAACCTCCAGCGATTACAAACAAAAGAAAGTCTCCAAAACTATTCTTCGTTGATTCCGGGCTTCTTGCCAATGCACTGAATGTTCAGTGGAATGAAATGGGCACTGAAGATCTGAACGCTTCTTTCAGAGGAGTACTTGCAGAGCAGGTTGTCGCTCAGTCGCTTCTTTCTCTTCATAACCATACAATTCCGAAACTTCAGTTCTGGGCAAGGAACAAGAGAGGTTCCAATGCGGAAGTGGATTTTATTGTACAGCATTCGGGGAAACTGATTCCAATTGAAGTGAAATCCGGTTCTACAGGAAAACTCCGTTCACTTCATCGATTCATTGAAGACTGTGATCATGATGTTGCCATAAGATTCTATGGCGGTCCGGTAAGAGTTGATTCATTGAATACTCCAAATGGCAAAAAATTCCGCCTTATGAGTCTTCCTCATTTTCTTGCAGAGAATATTGACAGTTACATTAACTGGCTTTTTCAGTCACAGTCGAATTGAACTCACAACAAAAGGCCCGAATCGGAAGCCTCAGTATTGAAACAATCCGTCCCTTGAAGGGAGAATTCACCTTCATGGCGAGGCATCTTGTCTCAAAACACTTCTCTACGTCTGAAAGCCTGGGCTTACTCCGATTGAAGGAAAGCAAATACTACCGATCTGATTTTGAACTTGATACGTTCATATCAGCTCTGAAAGAACTCTCCCCCTTTACTCCGTACACTCTATTGGGAAGCTGGCGCGGCGAATTATTGCGAGTACATATTTTTTTAAGCTTGCAAAGAGAAATCAATTGTAGACAGCAGGGGAGTTTCAGTTTCCTTGACATTCCACAATGATGTAATAACATTGTAGATACATGATGGATCAAGGAGGTAAATCATGAGAACACATATAATAAGAATCGGTAATTCCAAAGGCATCCGTATTCCAAAACCAATACTTGAGCAAACAGGAATTGTAGAAGACGTTGAGCTGGAAGTCGTAGAGAATGATCATATCATTATCCGTCCTGTTTCAAATCCTAGAGGTGGCTGGGATATTGCATTTAAAACAATGTCCGAAGAAGATGATGACAAACCGTTACAGGTAGCCGAAAATATCTCGCATTCCTGGGATGACGAAGAATGGCAATGGTAGTTAATCGATTCGATGTATATCTTATAAATCTTGATCTTGAAACGGGTGATCTGCAGCTTATCATAGATGACTGGTCTCTCTACTGTTTCTACGACATAGCTTATGACGGGAGTTTCCTGTACGTCACCGAATGGGACATGAACAGATACCTACCGGACGGGACTAAGGATTCCTCTACTGGCTACAACGGCTCGATCTTCGGCTCTACCTTCTGCAATAACAGGCTTTACACTCTTATACAGTGCTGGGATATTTCGGGGTGGCCAGATATGGTTCTTGACGAAGGGGGCAGCATTACTCCTCCTACACCGTACTGTCGGGGTCTCAGTTTTGATGGGGATAACTTCTGGACCGCGGAGCGCAAAGAGGACCAGCTGGGATCCATCATCTGCTTCGATTCAACGGGCGCTATTGTCACCCAGATCACTGACACCCTCCTACCGTGGCTGGAGCGCGTGCATTGCCTCATACGACCCCCAGAACCTGCATCCTCACACCTGGGCCGCGATCAAGAGCATCTGTAGCGCTTCCTACCCTTTTACTATCCTCCCAAAACTGCAGCTGCTCTAACATGCAGAGTGGACTTGTTTCGGGGGAAGATCAGTCCCCAGCAAAAGACATAGTCAGCGCTGCCTTTCGAGAAATTCTTGTTTTTTTCTCATATCCCGGATATAACCTATCATGCATCCTTCCAGAAAAATCGATTATCCGGCAGCCGATCCCGTAAACGATGGCGTTCTGAAACACCATCTTCACCCAGTCCTGTGATCCGGAGGTTTTAACAGGTCCTTTGCTGAGAAGAATCCTTGTGTAACTTTGTTAGAACATAACATTGTATTCAACAGGTGGAATGAAGTGGAAAGGACGAATTCATCAGTCCTTAATGTCATTGATAGAATGTGGCATCTCAAAGTATGGTCACAGTATGAAGATTATCAGTGGGAGCAGGAGTAGAACAGGAAAGAATCAGTGGAGATAACAAAGTGAGTTCAGCTGAGACCTGCATCAGTTTGGATTCTCGATATCAGGACTTATCCTTGACAGCGATGTGTACAGAATGGTATTGTTAAGTACCTAATCGTATATATATGTAAATGATCTGGAGGTCTTTTATGCAGAATGCAACTATTCACATTAAAGTAAAGCCGGAGATTGCCAAAGGATTAAAGGAACTTTCCAAAAAAAGGGAGACTTCGGTTGGCGAATTAGTAAGGCAGGCCTTGTTTTCCTGTTATCAGATTGAACTGTTATCTCTTGGCGAGAAACAGAGACGTGCACTGGAGGCCTTTCTGGGCGGCTATATCAGCATGGGTAAATTGGCGGAAGAAATGGGTATGAATGTTTGGGAAACCAGAAACTGGTTGCGCGAACACGATTTTTCTCCAAATTACTCATTTCTAGAGGGTGACACAGAAAATGCCTGATAAGCAATGGGTGTTTGATACTGTTGTGTTGAGCAATTTTCTGATTTCGGATTCTGTCCATATTCTAGAGAAACGCTATAAGGGCAGGGGAGTGATTACGTCTGAGGTTTATGATGAGATTTCTGCCGGTATATCCCAAATCAGCTCATTGGGTCGTATTGACTGGCTGATAGAGAAGGATATTTTTTCTCTCTGTTCCCTGATAAGTAAGGAGCGTGAGTACTTCAGAGAGATGATAGCCTTTCTTGGTCAAGGAGAAGCTTCCTGTATATCCTTTGCTAAAGATAGAAACGCTATTGTTGCGACAGACGATAGAACTGCCAGAAAGCAATGCGCCAATATGAAAATTCCGGTTACAGGGACCATCGGCATTCTCAAGGCCTCTGTGAAAGACAGTTTGTTTACTCTTGAGCAGGCAAATGATGTACTGTACAAGATGATTGCATCTGGCTTTTACTCTCCTGTAAACAGCATTTCTGATATCCTCTGAAACCGTTCGGCTTTTGTGACCTTACACCTTCCCGGGTGAGGAACACAGCGAAACCTATCCTTGGATCTTATGGCAGGTGACCTTGACAGGGATGGAAAACTGGATCTGCTGCTTAATGATGTTGCACATGGGTACCGCCGATTCAGCTGGGACCTCTATCTCTCAACCCTGGTACGGGCTGTTTTGTTTTTCTGTCTATTTGCCGATTGGTTGTGATGTTCGTTTAGGAGTGTATGACCTTGGTGGAAGACTTGTATCGACTGTTTCGGAGAATTCCCTTGTAAGCGGGAGTTATACTTTTGCATGGGATAGTTCTGTTCCTGCATGTGAAGACATGCGGCTCACGGTTGTATGTGCCGATTAATTCCGCCGGTCGATTGGCGATTTTGTTATTATTTTCACTATCTTACCGACCGTCATTGCAATGCTTTACTCTCCCATGCCAGTAATCAGGATGTCGCCGAAGCTGCATAACTGCAATGATCAATACCATATATTAATACTATGGTCTATTGACACTATACTCTTATTACAATAGAGTCTTAATATGATGAAGGTTGAGCTATTATGAAGATGTTCGTGGATCGCAGGAATGAACTGGAGGAGTTAAGAGCGCTGTCCCAATCGAAGGAGCCGGCAATGGCGCTTCTTTACGGACGGCGAAGGGTTGGCAAAACCTATCTATTGGGAAGGGTCTGGAAAGATCCATTCTACTTCCTTGCGGCGGACACAACCCTTGAGACCAACCGCACAGACCTTCTGCGGGAGCTGGGGCAGTGGAGCGGCATGGAGATCTTTCCGGAAGACTATCACACCTGGCGGTCAGTATTCAGATTGATGGCGCGGATCGCCAGAGATAAGCCGCAGGTTTTCATACTCGACGAGTTTCAGTACTTACTTGAGAACGAAAGTGCTGTTGTATCACAGCTTACCGCGGTCTGGGATAGAGAAATGGATGATTCACCTCTGGTTCTGGTTCTGTGCGGTTCGGAGGTGTCAACTATGGAAGCTCTGCAATCGAAGGATTCTCCACTGTTCGGCAGGCTTTCATGGTCATCCAGGCTGCGTCCATTCGATTACATCGATTCATCACGGATGTTGCCCTGGCTTCCGCTCAGGGAAGCCATGTACCTGTACGGCGCACTTGGCGGGATGCCCCGATACCTTTCTGCTGTGAAGCGCAATGAGAGCCTTCGGGAGTCGCTCTGCAGGATACTGCTGTCTCCCAGGGGTGAGGTGCATATCCAGCTGCAGAACCTCATAGCTGCAGAAAAGGGCATACGTAATACAGCGGAGTATGACGCGGTCCTGAGGGCTGTGGCAGCGGGTTGTCGGGAGCTGAGCGAAATAGCGTCCAGTGCCGGGCTGCTGGACCGAATTTATGTAGCAAGAAGAGTCCTTGAGGTTTTGGAAAATCTCGCTCTGATCCGCAGGGAACGCAACTATGGAGCCAGCTCGAAATCGCCCTGGAGATACAGTATAGCTGACAACGCATTGCTCTTCTGGCACCGATTCATTGAGCCGAACAGGAGCCAGCTCGAGAGAGATATGGTCGGCAGCGTATGGGAAGCTTCAATTGAACCACTGCTGGATAATTACATGGGACACGTCTTCGAGGATATAGCCAGACAGGCCCTTCTTCGCCTTAATGCTGAATTGGGTCTGCCTGTGTTGTCCACATGCAGCCGCTGGGAGGGACTGGACAGGAACCGGCGTTCCATAGAAGTGGATATTGTCGCAAGGCTGAAATCCGCAGAAATGCTCACCGGAGAAGTCAAATGGTCCTCATCGCCTGTTGATCCCGACGTTCACTTCCAGCTGTTGCGAAATCTGCAGGACCTTGCTGCCTCAGGGCAAAGCTGGGCAACGAAAGCCCAGGAGGGGTGGTTCGTGTACTTCTCTGCTGCTGGTTTCTCAGAATACATGCTGAGATTGGCGGAGGACACTGCGAGGGTAATCCTGGTTTCGCTGGAGGACATGTTCCCTGATTAAGGGAATTGATTGAACTGATTAATCCGGAGATGTTCATCGTGTACCGTTGTCACTGCCACATCTCCGGGGCCGAATTACGCGATGTACGTGAAATACACTGCCGTCGGCATTGAGGAGGGTGAGATCGGCATGGCTGGACTTGCCGCTTCGTCGTTTTGAATTAAGGATAGAGGCTGATTTTCGCTCAGCCTGTTTCATAGAATCCCACCAGATCACACAATAGCCTGCAGAGTTCCTCGAATCTAAGTCCGGGAAGCTGTATAGTCCGTTGAAGGTGCATTGATTGGAATGGAGCCGTTTGCTGCAGTTGCGGTAAGATCTTATGAATTGCCAGTCTCAGCTCACTGTCGATCGTATTAATCGGCTCATTCTCCAGCCTGGGATTATCCAGAGCCATCCAGATGATCTCAAGAGCTCTGAATGCCACGGGCCAATTCATCCAATCTGCTGTTCTACCTGCAGGGCAGAGGAAATTCTCCCATGAATTGTCCCCGAAGCTGTACAGAGATTCCTTTCCACTAACACGCTTATTCAGTTTCCCGGACATATACATATCGGAGATAGCATTGTAGATCGTTTTTGATGAGTACCCTGTTACCGCAGCAATCTCGGTAGGATTTGCTTCCTTGTGTGTCAGTAGATAGGAGATTATCTCACATCTGGAATTCAAGCCGAAGAGAGCTCGGAGCTTAAGTATCAG
>JAUWMQ010000139.1 GCA_030613065.1 Candidatus Aegiribacteria sp.
CTCCATCAATTTCTGTAGGCTTTCTTCCTGTGACGGATGCGAGTAATGAGTATTGTGCTATTAACGATCGCAAAAATGATTCGGTAATTTCCTATGCGATACTTTCTCAATCCGGCGTATTTACCCTTAAGTTCTGGAAGAGAATCAGCCTTGTCCGGCAACTCAGCTGCTAATTTCGTCAGAATCCTGTCAGCTTCTGATTTGTCTATCTTTTCAAGATCCTTACTAACAGATTTCTTGAATGTGATACTATAGGTCAATTTCGGATCGCATATCCTCAAGAGAAATCACAGAATCAGTTGGATCATGAAGTCGATCAATTGAAATCTGTAAATCAGCTTGATCATCCAGATAGGCTTCCAGTGCTTTCTGAATAAGAAAGGATTTGGATCGTTCAGATATCCTGGCAACCTCCACTAATTCTGCAGCTAGTTTTTCGGGAAGCCTTACTGACACGGCAATACTCATTCTTACACCTCCCAAGATGTATGCGTATATAGTTACATGTAAGACAATATATTACAATGTATGACATACGGCAAGATCTGTTCTCTTTGCTGGAGAACGTTCTGCATAACTAGAAAAAAGTAACCTCGCCAAGAATTCTGCTTCTGTTTCTAGTTGATGCAGTTGTGATATTTACTTCCTCGATTTTATTCCTGTTGTATAGCATTCCACTCTTCGCGCATGATACCCATATTGACCTGATCCACATAATCCCCGTCTATCCATATTACCTTACGAGGTCGTCCCTCCTCAACAAAACCACAGGCCTTGAAACATCTGATGGCTCTTTCGTTCTTTGCATTGGTTCCAAGGTCAATACGTCGAGCACCGAAATAATGAAATCCGTAATGAAGAAGCAGTTTAACTGCTTCCCTGCCATAGCCTTTCTCCCAGTATTTCCGATCTCCTATTCCAATCCTAAGCCTGTGAACACCAGGATACACTAGATTCAACCCGCAGAAGCCGATGTATTTCCCATCCGCTTCGATCGCGAAGTATTCTTTTTCGCTGTTTCTTTCAACCATTCGCTCGTAGTTCTTCTCAACTTTTTCATATGGCATTACATGGGGCAATGTGCCATTCAGAATATACATCTCTATATCCTGATTGAACTCGTGCATTCTCCCGATATCTTCTCTTTTCAGCGCACGAAGTAAGACCTTTTCGCCTTTGAGCATTGATTTCCTCTTCCGTTCAGTTTTATATTTGTCCAAATAACTATTATATGCAAAGCCTTAAGGATGGAGCACTCCACCAATAATCGCTCAGCTTATGTGGGGACAAGCATGGAGGAAGAATGAGCAAGCATTATGAATGGTCTCAAAAACATGAATCTTTTGCTGAAGCTCAAAAACCAGAAAAAGAAAAGATTCAAAACCTGTTGTACTATACAGCCAATAGCACCCATTTTGATAAAATAGCCCAGTTTGAAAAACGTTCTTATCAGACTGAGGGATACATCTTTCCTGATGATTTTGACGAGGAAAAGTTCAGAGTACATTTCTTTAAAAAAAGAATAGAGGATATTAAGGATTACAAATTGCTGGTTGCCGAATACAAGGAAATGATTGTGGGAAGAATAGACCTGACATGGATGTATGATATTGATAAGGATAATAATATAGGCTATATAAACTGGATATATGTATTAAAACCATACAGGAACATGACTACTGGAAAGGGATTGATCGATTTCTGTAAAAGCGAACTTCGTAAGATGAATATCAATACTGTTAAGTTACTGGTAGGTAAAGGAAATCTTGCTGCCCTGGAGTTTTATAGAAATAGCGGATTTAACCTGAACTCCAAGATGATTGTATGTGAGCTGGATTTTTAACTGTTCTTTCGCGTTTATTAACTTTTCTGAAGTATTCAAAAAAGTCCTTTGTCCGATTTGTTTTCCCTTCGACCATTGATGAATGAGTATATATATAATACATATACTTGAGCAGTTTACTCGATGAGGAGATAACAATGAAAAATCGCATTGGTATTATCGGAGGGTCCGGGGTATACTCTTTTGAAGGTGTTCGAATTGAGCAGGAGTTGAATACTGAAACTCCATTCGGGAAACCTTCGGCTCCTCTTATCCTTGCGGATTACAATGATATACCTCTTGTTTTTTTGCCGCGTCACGGAGAGGGTCATACGCTTTCACCTTCCGAGATACCATACGCGGCTAATATTTATGCCCTGAAAAATGCCGGAGTCCGCCAGTTGATCTCTGTTTCCGCCGTTGGCAGCCTTCAGGACATTTATCATCCCAGGCATTTCGTAATCCCGGATCAGATTTACGATCGAACCAAAGGGACACGAAGATCAACGTACTTCGGAGGAGGAATCGTTGGTCATGTCGGATTCGGTGATCCATTCTGCGCCGAGCTCTCAGAAGTACTGTTCAGGGCGGCCGAAGAAGCTGATGCAACAGTTCACAAAGGCGGTACACTCGTGTGTATGGAGGGTCCGGCGTTCTCGACCAGAGCCGAAAGCAGAGTTAACCGAAGCCAGGGGCATGCGGTAATCGGCATGACTGCCATTCCTGAAGCGAAACTTGCAAGGGAAGCAGGCATATGCTACGCCGCTTTATGCATGATCACTGATTTCGATGTATGGCATGAAACCGAAGAGGATGTCTCCGTAGAGGCGGTTGTAGCGAATGTCAGGATGAACACCGTGCGGGCCAGAAGGACAATAGAAAACGCACTTCATGCAATTGATATTCATAAGACAGATTGCGCATGCCATGGTGGGAAGAGTGCAATTGAGGGAGCCATCATGACAACTCCTGAACACAGAAGCTACCTGGCGAAGGAGCATCTGAAGGTTATCCTGGAAAGATAGTACATTCGTGAACCAGCGTATTTCAGATCTAGGGGAGAGGGGGCTGATACGGAGGCTCAGGAATGAGTTCCCCTCTCTTTACTCTATAGGAGATGACTGTGCTGTATTGCCTGGAATTCGGTGTCCTGTTGTTACCACTGACAGTTTCTTCGAAGGTACGCATTTTCATAGATGGTGGGCTCCTCCCAGGATTCTTGGAAGGCGCCTGCTGGAAGCCGCGCTCTCGGATATCGCGGCAATGGGCGCAAGGGCTGAATGGGTACTTACGGCTCTATCCATTGATCCCGATACCGGAGTGGACTGGATCGAGGATTTCTACCGGGGATTGACCGAACGGGAAGATGTTATCCTCGCGGGTGGGGAAACAGTACGGGGAGAACGCCTGGGAATCACTCTCACTGTCATAGGCGAGGGAGAAGAGCGGGAAACGCTTCTTAGAAGATCATCCCTTCATCCGGGTGATAATCTTTGGATCAGCGGTCTTCTCGGACGAGCTCTGGATGCTCCTGAAAAACTTGAAAAGGCGGGGGGACTGCTCGGAGAGGATCTGAAACCGCGTTCCGGGCTTCTTTCCAGCACAGAGCTTGAGCAGCTTAGAGCATTTCTGCAGCCGAGAGCGGAGCTTGAGCTGGGAATTAAACTCAGAAAAATGGGTGTTCGCTGCGCGATTGACATTTCAGATGGACTCTTCTCTGAAGCTATGCACCTTTCCCGGGAAAGTGGTGTGGATACAGTACTCGATATTGATGAAAGCATATTCTTTGATTCAGTGAAGGATTCACCCTTGAGTGCATCTGCCGCCGGTGAGGATTTCGTCCTGCTGTTCGGGGCGCCGGCCGGACTCGACTTTGCATCGGATGGATGCTCGAAAATTGGCCGTGCAGAGACTGGAAATGGAGAAGTCACCGTATTTCATAATGGAGAAAAAGTAAGTATCGGTACAACAGGATACGATCACTTGGAGGTTTGAAAATGACTGATTCAACTGAATCGAAGGAAAAAGGATATAATGTTTCCGGAAGCGACCTTCTTAAAAAGGTTAAAGAGATTGTGCACCAGGGAAATGTAAGGCATATACTGATTAAGAATGAATCAGGTAAAACGCTGATAGAGCTTCCCCTGACAATGGGAATTCTGGGGGTTGCCCTGATACCCGCATATGCGGCAGTTGGCGCAATTGCAGCACTTGCTGTAAAATGCTCCATTGAAGTAAAAACCACAAAGGCTCCGGACGACAAATAGTCTGATTCAGCATCGGATATGGCTGAAAAACCGATTACCCGGGGTGTCAGTTCGATATAATTCCAAGATAGAATCTGGAATACACAACATCATGATATTCATTCGTACTCAGACTGATTGTTGTCATGCCTTCAATTGTGCTTTTCGGAAGGGGAAACACCAGGAGGGTATCACCGCTCCAGGAACCATCGTATATCCAGCTTTCCCAGGTGTCCCACATTGAAACCAGCTCCTCTGATTTCATAGTTCCTCCGGCCCAGTCACAGAGTATTTCCGGAAAAATGTTCTGCGGGCCGGAAGCGGTTATTACTCCCTGTAAAGGATCATCTCCCGCAATCCGATTCAGGGTTACCGTTTCTCCATCTTTAACGAAACACATTGCGGGACCGGCGTAATCCGGGTGTAGAACAGCACCGTTATCCTGAAGCAGGGCCGGGTAGAAATCATTCTCGGAGGAAGGTATAAGCGCACACTCATAGTAAATGAACTTCTCCCGCGATCCATCGTTGAATTCAAGGACATAAGAAGGGGGGTTTCTCCAGATTTCAAGCATATCTGATGACACGCACGAATATTCTCCGACTAAATACTCCTGATTCAGTGTTGTTCCCGATATCTCCCAGGCCGCATTGCAGGACTGCTGCGGAGGCATCGGTGATGTGCTTACGAGATTATCCGGAAATGGCACTGTTTCTATGAAATTCCCTGAATGTACACTCACGGTAAATCTACCGCTGAACTCTGCCCCGTAGAAGTAAACAATGGGAGCTCTTGCAACAGGTTCCTCCCACTGGTACGGAGGAATGAAATCGGAGTTTGGATCAGTTAAGGGGTTCGCTCCGAAAATCACGTTTTCTTCTGTAAATGTAACCGCTCCCCACTCATGGACATAGACCGTTCCGTAACCCACTGGAGCTATAACTGTATCCATGAGGGCTGCCGCAAAAATAAGCTCCAGCATTTGCATCTCCTGTCTTGAAAATCGCGTTTCTTATGTACATATGTGATACAGCTTCAATAAAACAATATTCCAAACTCCAGTTGATGTACAGTACCCGGAGGAAGCGTCCCTCCGCTATTTTATTCCCTGAATGCATCGGTTATTGTACAGACATCAATTTAAGGAATCAGGGAGGTACTTTTTGAACGGCGAGATGATCGTACATGGTATACAGGCCGTAGTTCTTGGTCTTTCTGTCGGCCTTATTCTGCTGGTTATCCGGAAACATGCCCCAGGCAGCCGGCTGAGAATGTGGGTACTTTTTGCAGGGATCGCGGGCGCCGCGTATCTGCTCATGAAAACGTTCGGGGTTCCGGGGGAATCAATATTCTCGAAGATAGCCCTTGCAGCCACCATCATGCTCTCCTCGAACATACTGCTCCGAATTCTGAATCTGCTCTTCTGGGACTACCTTCTTAAAAAACAGGTTGAAGTACATATACCCCGTCTAATCATCGACATTATCAATTTTGTAATACTTACTATTGTTGCAGTTGCCATTCTTAGTGGAATATTCAGTGTAAAACTTACTGCATTTCTGGTAACATCTACAGTGCTTTCTGCCGTGATCGGTCTTTCTCTTCAGGATATCCTCGGTAACCTTTTTGCCGGGCTTGCTCTTCAGATGGAGAGGCCCTACAAACTTGGTGAATGGATAAATGTTGGCGAGGAGATTGGAGTCGTTGTCCAGATGAACTGGAGAACACTCACCGTAAGGACAAGGAACGGAGATCACGTATCAATTCCCAACGCAATGGTTTCGAAAGATATTGTCACGAACTACTCCCGTCCAAACAGGAATCACATGTGCCGGATAAAGGTTGGGATGGCCTATGACCATCAGCCTGGAATTGTCAAACGTGTGATTACATCAACCCTTGAGAGAATGGATGGAATTCTTGAGACCCCTTCACCCGCTGTGTTCCTCGATGAATTTGATGATTATTCAGTGAATTACGATGTCAGGTTCTGGATAAGTGAATATCACAGGAAGCCCGCAATTGAGAACGCCGTAAGAACTAGAATATGGTATAGCCTCAGGCGCGTAGGACTGACTATCCCCTTCCCTATAAGGGATGTTACAGTCAGAGAGGTCTCCGCTGACCACGAGGACAGGATCAAGGAGAATATCAAGCAGGAAATCATCAGGGAACTCAGGAATGTTGAGCTTTTCCGGCCCCTCTCCTTCGATCAGTTGGTTGAACTCGCCTCAAGCGCGTCCAAACTGCTGTTCTCAAAAGGCGAAATACTGGTTCAGCAGGGGGATTCGGGCGACTCACTCTTCATCATAACTGACGGGAAGGTGGATGTGTCCATTTCCGACGGTGTCGGGCGTAAAACCCATCTTGCGGACCTTCTTTCCGGAGATTACTTCGGCGAGATGAGCCTGCTTACCGGCGAACCCCGTTCTGCTTCAGTCATCGCCATTCAGGAAACGCAGGTAATAGTTGTGGAGAAGAAGGGAATGGCTGAACTTCTGGAACAGGAAGGGTCGATTATCGAACCACTTTCCGCCATGCTGGCGAAGCGACTGGAAGATATCTCAGGAAGGGTAACAGAACTTACAGCTAAGGAAGAGAAGTCAGAGCAGATTGATAGAAAGGATCACCTGCTCGGCCGTATAAGGGATTTCTTCGGTATAAGATAATTAATTGGGGACGGAATTGGGGGCCGAGGTAATTAAAAAATATAATTTAAAACGTACCCAATTATCCCCACCCACCCCAAATATAATAATTTTTGACACACTGGGGAGTAAAAAACCAATATTTAAAAAAACAC
>JAUWMQ010000138.1 GCA_030613065.1 Candidatus Aegiribacteria sp.
ATACTGAGAAAGGTATGCGGTGTGCTTGTGATTCTGGGCGGATTGTATATTCTTTACAGATACGCCTGATGGCTGAGGGCTGCAATTCTCAAGATAGTCTGGGATATTGATGCCTGCTCCCACGAACATGTTTATCATGGCGACCTTTGCGTTCCCCTCGGACCTGGCGATACGATCCCGGTTCCGCATGTTATCCATCAGGTCTTCTGAGATCATGCCTTCTTCCAGAATATCCTCGGCGTACCCATTCCCCGGACCTCCATCGTCTTCTCTATTACCCGTTCGGAGGCTCTCTCTGATCTCACTACGATCACAAAGTCGTTTGCCCAACGGCTATTGGATTACAAAACGATAGCTTGACGTGTCTGAAACAGTTATCGCATATTAACTATAATGATAATAGTGTAATAATTAATTGAGAAAGGAGAATACTGTGAAAATGTTACAATTTTCAATCCTTGTTTGCCTGGCCGGCTTTGCTTCTGCCGATGTTATCATCGACGAGGATTTCGAGGGAGCTGTGCTTCCTTCAGGCTGGCAGATCTGGGAGGAAGGTACTTCTGGTGCTACTGAATGGGAAATCTGTTTCGTAGGACAGTATACATTCATGCCCGATCCTGCCCATTCAGGCACGCATTATGCGTGGCATGATGATGATGGTACTGATTACTCTGACAGCTGGCTTGTTACCGACACCTACGATTTCAGTACTTATAGCAACGTGTTGCTGTCTTTCTGGCGGTATGCCAAGTATCCAAGTTACTATATCTATTCAGGATTTTGGTACTCTACTGACCCAAGCCCGGGATCATCAGCTGATTTTACACAACTGTTGGAACTCGGACCCGATAATTTTGATCAATGGTGGGAATTCGCCATTGATGTCAGCGCTGAATGTGCCGGTCAGGCGAATGTTACATTCGCATGGGTATACCATGGAGAATATGATCACGCGGAAGCGATTGATGACTTCTTTCTAGAAGGTTCTTTAACTCTTGAGCACGATACCTGGGGCGCCATCAAGTCAACGTTCTAGCAACTGGCGACAGTCGTTTAAATTGAGTGGCAAACACTGGTTCCATAGTGTTTGCCACTTTACATATATCTAAACTGAGCAATTCTTATATTTCCACTCGCAAATCATCATAAGACACCTCGATCAAGTCTGGATTCTTTCTGTATTCAGCGTGCAGAAGAATACCCTCCTGAATCTGTCATCGTAGGAGCGGGAACATTCTCAAGTGTTATCCAGGGGTTTCTGAAGTGGAATGACAAAACAGGTGTTGTCCCGATACTGAGAAAGGTATGCGGTGTGCTTGTGATTCTGGGCGGATTGTATATTCTATTCAGATACGCCTGATCCCGATTCATCGGATCATGATCAATATCTGCCGAAACTGGTGGGGGCAGGTGTGCCGGTATCTGTATTCTGGAATGAAATGAGGGAGTAATGTTACTATGAAAACGGTAACCGAACAGGAACTTATTTCCATGGATTCACTGCGTCAAATAGCATCTGCACGCTTCGGGGACATGATCAAAGCCGTCGTGGATCTGACCCGCGGGATCATGGTTATCGACGCTGATCTGCATTCAGATGAAGAAGCTGAGCTGCTTGCGACAGGCTCACGGCAAGAGGATCTATGGGGAATCAACCTCTATCCGGAGCTGCCTCCGGAGGAGTGGTTGGAGTTCGATTCCATGATTAATCTGCGTCCGTCCTCCGGAAATCGTTCCAGAAACGTCGATGATCCTGCAATCCGCGAACAGATTCGCGCAGTGGTTGATCGATTGGTTCACTTATGAACTCTCCCTTGCACAAGGATTCCGCGGCAGGCGGCTGGTGGGAATTGTCACTGTACGAGCAGCTGGGAAATGTAGGCAGCGAGGTTGGCAGGGCGCTGCGCTGGAAAACCCGCAATCCACAGATAGCTCAAGGAGCCTTTGAGCGTGCATTGGATCTTATGGATCTAACTCTTGATGATCCCCGGCACCGGCAGTCGGTCTCCCGCCTGCGCGAACTCGCACGAGCGAGAGAGGTTCTGGTCGACTTCCTGGCCGGTTCAAATGAATACCAATCCACCGATGATTCCCTGCAGCGGTACTTTGATGCCTTTGCAGTTGCCGCTGCCCTGGCGCGCGAGCGTGCATTACTCAAGAATCCTCCCGTGTGAAATCAGTCTTTCCCGTGCGCAAAGAAAGGGAAGAGCTTTTTCCAGCATTTCGAAAGGTTTGGTTAATCGCAGGTGTAACAGAGCTGGCAGATTTATGCGGACAGCATTATACTGAAAACTTCTTCATACTGTTGTTTCCGCTCTAATGAAGGGAGAGCCTTTTGACTCTGAGAAAGAACTACTCCGGCAGGGCACGTGAGAAGGCCGGCCAGCCGCCCGGAACTCCTCTTTTCATCGGCAGGAGAAAAATGGAGGAGGTCAGGATTTCATATATGCGTTACAACGCAAACCTGTACGAGGAGAAGGAGAACTCAAATCCGGAAGAGTGTGCCGGTCTCTGCAGGTCTTCCGACGTGGTCTGGATTAATGTTGAGGGTATTCATGATACGGAAACCATCGAAAAGATCGGAGAGCTGTTCCACACTCACCCCCTGACGATCGAGGATATTGTCAATACCATGCAGCGGCCGAAGTTCGAAGATTTTGACAGCTATATATTCATCGTGCTGAAGATGCTCAGTTATTCCGATATCGATACGGGTATGGAAATCGAACAGGTCTGTTTGATTCTTGGAGAAAACTACGTTATTACTTTCCAGGAGAAGCCGGGCGATGTTTTCGACACTGTAAGAGAGCGCATCAGGGGATCAAAGGGAAGAATCCGCAAGGTTGGCGCTGATTATCTCGCGTATGCCCTTACTGACGCCGTGGTAGACAGCTACTTCCTTATACTTGAGACCCTAGGAGATCAGATTGAGGAAGTAGAGAATCGGGTAGTACTCAATCCGGAGCCGGATACCATATCAGACATACACCGATTTAAACGGGCCATGCTTCTTATGCGCAGGACAGTCTGGCCGCTGAGGGAAGAAATCGCACTTCTGGAAAAAAGCGGATCAGACCTGATAAAGGAACCTACAGCGCTTTTCTTTCGGAACCTGTACGACCATACCATACAGGTAATTGATACTGTGGAATCCTACAGGGACATAATATCCGGGATGCACGACACGTACCTTTCAAGCGTAAACAACAGAATGAACGCGGTAATGAAGATTCTCACGATCTTAGCTACGATTTTCATTCCCTTAACTTTTATCACCGGCATCTACGGCATGAATTTCAGGCACATGCCGGAGCTTTACTGGGAGTGGGGTTATTACGCGGCTCTTGGGCTTATGCTGATAATAGCCATGACAATGCTTGCATATTTCAGGAAGAAAAAATGGATATAAACGACGATTACTGGAAGGGTGTTTCCGATGTCGGCATCCTCTGAAGGATTTCTGGGAAGGCAGCTGCTGTCGATAAGGAACACGATAGGTTCGGTGACTGATCCTTCCAGACTGAGAAAACTTCGAAGAAGAGAGATCAGAATTCTCCTGGAGCTGGGAAACCCTGCGGCCGCCGGAGATCTCTGCAGAGAGCTGGTATCGGATAATCCCTCCTGGCCCCCCGGCTATTCCATGCTGGCCGATCTGGCCTGCAGGTCGGGGAAATGGGAAGAAGGAGAGAGAATCTTCGAGAGGGCTGCCGCAGAGCATGAAGCGGCGGGGAATATAAAAGCTGCCGTAAGGCTGAGAACCGGACCGGTATACAGGCTTGCAGAGGCAAGAGAAGACTATGAGAAGTGTCTTTCCCTCAGCTCCGGTGATGGAGAGCTGATAAGTATTCTCAAGATTCGTTCAGGCAGGCTGAGTGGAAGCAATGACCTCAGCCTGCCAGATGGGTTGCAGGATTGGCTGGCACAGCATCTTCTGATGCTTGAATCGGCATGGAGGGGTACACAGCAACGCGAACTTCTACAGGCAGCTCTTGAATGGTCGAACACCGAACCCGAATGGAGATGGCGGTTCATTGTCGAGGGCATGGCTGTCTGGAAAAGAGATGGATTTGACCTGGACGGATGGAAAAAACCGGTCAGAAGTACCGTATGTCCGATTCTTGATCCAAGATTTCACAGAGAATGGAGGAATCTGTTCAATGACAGATAGAACCGATCTTGAAGGCCTTTCCGGATTGGGCAGTAAAAGCACCCCTTCTGGAAAGCTTGAAACTTTCCCCAGTCATCACGGAGATAGAGATTATGTTGTTACACTGACAACCGATGAATTCACCTGCCTCTGCCCGAAAACAGGCCAACCTGACTTCGCGGTGATCACCATTGAGTACATTCCCGATGAAAGAATTGTTGAATCGAAATCTCTGAAGCTATACTTCTGGTCTTTCAGGAATGAGGGCGTTTTTCATGAGCATGTGGCGAATCTAATACTGGATGATCTGGTTAAGGCTCTTGAACCCCGCTGGTGCAGGGTTGTTGCGGATTTCGGAATAAGAGGTGGAATCTCGATTTCGGTGGATGCGGAGTACAATAGCGATAGGTAAAATAGGTAAATAGGGACGGAGGTAATTAGAAATTCTAATTACCTCCGTCCCTATTCCATTCGAACCTGGCGTAAGCAGTATGATTATGTATGCTTTCCTGGTTTTCAGCAGTAACTTGAAACCACGTCAGCCTGTCATCCTTCATAAGTCTTTCTCCCGCGATACGAACCATGTCTTCAACGAATACCGGGTTATCGTAAGCCAGCTCGGTCACGTACTTTTCGTCGGGTCTTTTCAGTACTGAATAAACCGGGGATGATGCTGACGATTCCGCTATTTCTATCAGTTCCTCTATCCAGACGAGTACTGGAATTCCTTTCTCGTCAGGCAGACTCCGAACTTCGATGGTTATATGGCCCCGCTGATTGTGAGCCCCATAACTGCTTATTTCCCTGCTGCATGGACAGAGGCTGCTTACAGGTACGGTTACGCCCAGAACGAAATCTTCCCCCTCCGGGCTGCTCTTTCCGTAAAAAGTACACTGATAATTCATTTTCGCGGTAATTCCGGTTACGGGGGCTTTCTTGTCAAGAAAGTATGGGAAGCTGACAGTCATCCTGGCCGATTCAGCGTCAAGAACCTGTTTCAGTTCGGCAAGGATTGCAGGTATGGTACTGCCGTCAAACTCACATGTGTATCTTGAAAGAACCTCCACAAACCTGCTCATATGCGTCCCCTTGAAATGATGGGGAAGCTCCGCCGACATGGATATGACAGCAACGGTTCTTTGTTTCTCATTTGCCCTGTCAAGGAGTGTTACAGGATATTGAAGGTCCTTTATACCAGCCTCGTCCAGGGTGATGTTCCTGAAATCAGGACTGTTCTGAACATCGTTCATGCTTTTTCCTGCCCTCGGTACCTGCATCCTGTTGATGAGGTTTCTTTTATCTCTACCATGCTCAGTTCAGGCAGTACAGTTTTCAGTCTGTTCCAAACCCATCTGGCAATATTCTCGCTGGTGGGATTCTCAAGCCCCTGGATATCGTTAAGGTACTTGTGATCAAGCCCGTCGATCACGGGAGCACACAATCTCTTAATCTCTCCGAAATCCCTCACCCATCCGCTCTCATTTCCAACCCCGGCTTCCAGATGAATTACAGCTCGAAACGAATGGCCGTGGAGCCTGCTGCATCTGTGCTCAGGAGGAAGATTCGGGAGCAGATGCGCTGCATCGAATTTGAACTCTCTGTATACTTCCATTCATATCTCCTCTACGGTACACCGATAAATTTGTGAATCTGAAGGCTAAGAGCCCATCGGGGGTTATTCAGGCAGTATTCAACTGCGTTGCGAATATTACTTGTTAGATTAATCCCGGAAATCGGTTGAAGGTAAAAATATTCAAAATCAAGTGAGAGGTACCTGCCTGGGTCAACATTAACCCGGGGGAAAGCCAGTTTTAATTCGTTTCCCTTTTTTACTACCGGGTCACTGCCTTCCTTGGGGCTTACACATACCCAGTCTATTCCATCCGGAAGCTCTATCGTCCCGTTAGTTTCCAGTAAGATTTCAAACCCTTTCAGATGGAGGGCTTTTGCAAGCTGCGCGTCAAGCTGCAGAAGAGGTTCGCCTCCCGTGCACAGTACCCGTGGATGGCTAATCTCTCCCTTCCATCTTTTGCTGACAGCCTCGGCCAGTTCTTCGGCGGATCCAAATTCACCTCCGCCGGGACCATCGATCCCCTGAAAATCCGTATCGCAGAAACTGCAGCTCAGGTTGCATCCTTCAAACCGGCACAGGACAACGGCTTTGCCAGAGTTAGCCCCCTCACCCTGAAGTGTATACACGATTTCCTTGACTCTATAGCTCATTACTCATCTCTGACTGGTAGATGGCAGGATCCTGTATTCCGTTCTCATGAAACCCCCTCAATCTCAGTATACAGGCATCACACCTGCCGCAGGCTCTGCCCTCTCTGTCGGGATTGTAACAGGTGTGCGTCATGGAGTAATCTACACCGAGGTCAAGACCCCTTCCGATTATCTCAGCCTTGGTCATGTTCAGCAGTGGAGCATGAATGGTTGAGGGACTTCCCTCAACAGCCTCCCGGGTTGCCAGTTCCGCAAGTCTCTGAAACGCTGCCACGAATTCAGGTCTGCAGTCCGGATAGCCGCTGTAATCCATGGCATTCACGCCAATGAAGATGTCGCGAGCACCGATAACCTCAGCGTACGCCAGGGCCATGGCCAGAAAGACGGTGTTCCTGGCTGGCACGTAAGTAGGAGGGATACTGCCGGCCATTTCATCGGGAGATCTGTTTTCAGGTACAGTCTCTGATCCAGTCAGTGCTGAGCCTTCAAACAGCCTGGGGTCAAGTGAGATGGTCACATGATCCTCTATCCCCGCGTTTCTTGCTATTTCAGCAGCCGATTCCAGCTCCTGGGTATGCTGCTGCCCGTACCGGAAAGACATGGCATGGATTCTGAAACCCTCTTCACGGGCTATATACAATGTTGTGGCGGAATCCAGCCCGCCACTGAGAAGCACTACCGCTT
>JAUWMQ010000140.1 GCA_030613065.1 Candidatus Aegiribacteria sp.
ACCCGAACAACCAGATCGCACTCATCAATGCAGGCTGTTCGTACGTTGCCCCTCAAGGCCACGGATGGTATGGTGGTATATCCTGGGATAGTCATCCACCTTTAGATATTCTTGCTCTCAGCAATTACACTCAGCTTGTTAATATTGATCGGCTCGCAATTTTTCACTCTATTGCATGCATGTCCGGCAAACTTACCACAAGCAGCATTGCAGAGCGGCTAATGTACTCCTCGTTGGGTGGCGCTGTTGCGGTCATGTTCAATTCGAGCTACGGCTGGGGAGCTCCCCCGAACGTGGGATCGTCCGAATGGCTGGAGATATTTTTCGCGGAACAGCTTCTCACGAACGAGGTTTTTACGATAGGAATAGCCCAGGCTTCTGCTAAAGATCAGTTGCATAGTATGACTGGAGTGATGCTCACCGGGTGGGTTATCCAGGAGAACAATCTCCTTGGAGATCCGGCCCTTACCTTTATAGCAGGTCAGGTAGGCATCGAGAGCGGCCAGGAGGAAAGTCCCCTGCAGCCTGCACTCGGCGCGCCGCAGCCGAACCCATTTTCGGGAAGCTGTTCGATTTCCTACGATATCCCTGTTTCCGGTACTGCATCGATAACGGTTTACGATCTTACCGGACGGGTTGTAAGAAGCATCTACTCAGGCTCACTGCCTGTGGGAACAGGAAACGTTATCTTCGATGGAAACGACAACAGGGGCAATCCGTTGCCTCCGGGATGTTACCCGGTCGTTATCAACGGTCCTTCAGGGACGGCTTCCACGATGATGGTAGTCGCACGATAGAATAGCTTGAAATACCCGGCATTATACGTCAATCAGATTCGATGACTTCAATGCCGGGTATTTCCGATACATCGTACCGGACTTCCGCATGATTCTTCATAATGAGTTCCTCAGCCACTAATTTTGAGGTTATCGGATCGGTTTCTTTGCGCCAGAGTTCATTTTCTCTGTAGACCGTTCCCCCTATCCGGATGAAGCGATGGTTTCTCTCTTCGATTTCAAATCTGCAGGGAAGGATCTTCTCTGTTCTTATCTCTCCTTGCAGGCTGTTCTCAGTAACCCATGTTTTCAGCTGGAACCGCCAGGTAGTATTGTTTTTAAACATGAGATCCAGATAGTTGTAAAAGACTGTGGCTCCGGTACCGAATGGAACGGTTCTTCTGTAATCCGGAAATGGATCGAAGGAGTGTCTGTGACGCTCTGTAATTTCCATTGGAGTCTGAAGCGCCATCCAGTGCAGGAGGTTTGAAAACTGGCAGAGACCTCCTCCCACCATGGAGACCAGATGGCCGAAGGAAAGCTGGAGCCCGGGAAGGAATCCCCTTTTTTCAACAGGTTTTCCTACAAGCCTCCAGAAGGAGAATACTTCTCCGGGGTTAATAATTACACTGTCAATAAGAGCAGCCGCTGTCTTAAGGCTCGTAACTTTATTCCTCTGAAGAGACCGGTCAGTTCCCGCGAGCTCTCTCATCAGTATAGAACTGTGCGATACGACCATTTCCGGCAGAACATCCTCAGATTTGCGCAGAGCGTACCGGTCCCGGCCAAGATACCACTGGAGTATTCGCTTTTGACGTCGCAGGAATACTGAAGTTCGGTACAGCACTGGGCTGACAGAAGAGAGAGGCTTGCGTCTACTCATAATACTCTGGCTGGCTTCCCCGGTTAGAATAACCCACTAACTTTACCCTCATCATCAACGTTCATCTTTGTTGCAGCAGGAACCTTTGGCAGCCCGGGCATCCTCATGATAGCTCCAGTTATTGGCACAATGTATCCCGCTCCTGCGGATATCTCCATTTCTCTTACGGTTACCACGAAATCTTTTGGCCTTCCAAGAAGCTTCGGGTTATCCGACAAAGATTTCTGTGTTTTTGCGATGCAGACCGGGAGCTTCTCATAGCCGAGCTTCCTTATCATCCGCAGATCCTTCCTGGCAAGGCTGGTGTAGTCAATATGCTCCGCCCCGTAGATCTCTCGTGCGACTATTTCTATTTTTTCTTCAACACTCTGGTTCCAGTTGTAGAGGGGTTTGAAAGTGCTGCTGCAGTCCCGTGCGTTCGCAGCTACAAGGGAAGCCAGCTCCTCCATCCCGGCTCCTCCGTTGACAAACCCGTCACCTACCGCGGCGGGTATCCCCAGCTCCCTGCAGCGTTCTAGTACAAGTTCAATTTCGGCATCCGTATCGCTCACGAATCTGTTTACACAGACAACTGCCGGGAGCCCGAATTTACCTATGTTCTCAATATGCTTTTCCATGTTGGGCAGACCAGCCACTAGCGCTTTGGGGTCGGGAGTTTCGAGGTCGCTTTTCTTTACTCCGCCATGCATTTTAAGAGCCCGGCAAGTTACAACGAGAACTACGAGGCTTGGACATAGATTACCGACCTGACACTTGATATCGAAGAACTTCTCGGCTCCGAGGTCGAAACCGAAACCGGCTTCGGTTATTGCCCAGTCAGAAAAGGCTACGGCCATCTTTGTCGCAAGAATGGAATTGCAGCCGTGCGCGATATTAGCGAAAGGCCCGCAATGCACGAATGCAGGATTTCCCTCAAGGGTCTGGACCAGATTCGGTTTGATAGCGTCCTTCAGCAGCATGGCCATGGCGCCGGTAACGCCCATTTCCTTAGCCAGCACTCCTTCCCGGTCGAAGGTAAGGCCTATGAAAATTCTGTCTATCCGCTTTTTGAGGTCTTCCATGTCTAAGGCCAGGGAGAGTATTGCCATGATTTCGCTGGCAGCGGATATGTCGAACCCCGATTCACGTGGTACTCCCTGGGTTCTGCCTCCAAGGCCAATGATTATTTCTCTCAGAGATCTGTCGTTCATATCGATAACGCGTTTGAAACTGACGGTTCTCGCGTCCAGGCGGGAGGGGTTCCCCTGGTGAAGGTGGTTATCCAGAGCCGCGGCAAGAAGGTTATTCGCAGCTGTGATCGCATGTATGTCCCCTGTGAAGTGAAGATTGATATCCTCCATGGGTACAACCTGTGAGTATCCACCTCCTGCTGCCCCGCCTTTCATGCCGAATATCGGACCGAGAGAAGGTTCCCTTATTGCGCAACTCACTGATTTTCCCAGCTTCGCCAGTCCCTGTGTCAGGCCTATTGTGGTTGTGGTTTTACCAGCTCCAGCAGCTGTGGGTGTGATAGCGGAGACAAGCACAAGTTTACCGTAACCTCTTCTCCTCTTCTCAAGAGTATCAAGATGTACTTTTGCCTTGTCATCGCCATAAAGGTCAATATCCTCCGCTGAAAGGCCAAGTTTTTCCGCAATCTCGGTTATGGGACGGGGAGCAGCCCTGCTCGCGATTTCAATGTCTGTTGGGAATTTGCTCACTATTATCCTCCATCATCAGAATCCGTTTGAACTGATTTTTTCAGGTGGTTCCGGTTTTTCCCTTTCAACTTGTGGCGCAATAACTTCCTCCAGGGTGCCTCCGGGAGGCAGGCCGAAACCTTTGAGAGGGTAGGTTCTGTATACTATTCTGTTGTTCTTAATACCTGAGACTACGCAGAAGGATTCGCCAAGCCGCTCAGCCTTTTCCGAGGCTTCCCTCAGAGCCGATTTCAGATCGGTATGCATAATCCTTCCTTTCGTAAGATGCAGTATTGCTTAATGGAGTGATTTTCGCAAGGCGCTAAATAGTTTCAAAGATAGATATGGGCGGAATTCTCTTATTATTTTCTATCAATACATCATGACAGATTATAAAATCGACAGAAAAGGTGAAAAAGCCCGGCCTTGATTGAGGGGGAAGGCGGTGATGGCGCCTTCCCTCTGTCTGGTCGGGAGGTGTGATGGTAGAAGTGCAGATAACTGAGGAGGTCGTTATCTCATTGAGTGTCCCATTCCCGAACCGTGCCCCATTGAGTCGGTATGCTCCTCCACCATTTCGGCAAGTTTCTCAAGCTGTTCAGCTGTAAGGACATCATGTATGTCAACCATGGCTTCAAAGATCACGTCTCTCATTGCTTCCCTGACTTCATCCATCTGACCCATTGTCTCTTCAAGGTCACTGACTGTAAGAGTTGGGGAGGTAAAGACATCCATGAAGGATGTGTGGTCCTCCGGCCTTCCCGCTTCTTCCATGATTGCCATCACTTCTTCCCTGGCGGCTTCAGTAATGGATTCGATTTCATCAGCCTGCTCTTCGGTAAGATCCATATGCCTGAACATCATTCTGAACCGTTCGAGGTTTTCCATCCCGAATCCACTGTTCTGGCCGGGGCCTCCGGGGCCCTGGGCGATGGCTGTACCTGCCAGCATTATCACTGCGAGAACTGTAATTCCTATGACTTTCATTCTTCCTGACATTTCATCTTTCCTTTCGGTTACGATCTGAGCGCAAGGATTCCCCACGCGCCAGAGTCGTAATCATCTTCCTCTTCATCCAGCATCGTATCAGCGTCTATTATATCCGCGGCAATGAACCAATGTTCCGAAGACCCCTCAATGTACCATTCGTAACTGTATACTCCGTCGTCAGCTACCCTGTCTCCCCAGAGACCCGCGTCGTTCATCCAGTGCCGGGGCCATACAGGGCACGGACCGTGAGCGTAAACGTAGTATGCAGGTTCGTACTGCGGGGAAGTGTGAAGAACCTCTACTTCAAGCCTTACAAGGGTTCCGTTTTCAAGAACGGGCAGGCCGTCCTCTATACTGTAGAATGTATCCGGTGATTCGCATCTCCAGGTTAGCTCATCCCCTTCGTAGATCCTCATTGACTGGATGAAAACTTCCTGTGGTATTCCCGAATTGAGGGAAAACTCCGCGGGGGTAATGTGGGTGAGTTCCCACCCTCCATGGGGAACAGTATCATCTACGGTTCTTTCTACTATGAGTCTTCTTGTACGAATATCCATGTCGCTCCTCCTTTCTTTCGAGGATATCATCAGGAGGAATTACGAATAGAGTATTATCGGGCTGTAACAGATTGTAACAGAGATGGGGTCGCGAACATGGGGTCCGAACATGGGGTCGGATCTTGAATCTTGGCATTTGTTGCTGCCGTAACAAAAAAACGCTAAGATTCAAGATCCGACCCCTTTTGCTAATAATGCTAACTTTTGAGACCCGGCCCCTGAGTAATGAACTACCTGAAGCTTATTTCGGCACCAAGACCGAAGAACGAGACACTCTTGTTGTATGTGCAGTTCTCAAAGGTTCCGGACCCTTGCCCCTCGTCGTAGAAATTGTGCCCTCCAGCCAGAGTGAGTGCAAAATTATCAGTTACGGAATAGCGGATCCCTCCACCTATGGAGCTATAGTTGAGATTATACTCCAGATCGGTGTATGTTGAATCGTTTCCTCCAAGGTCACTGCGGAGGTAAGCGAGCCCCGCGAGTATTCTGGGGGAAATCTGATAGTCTAATCCGATTCCGATATCAAGACCGTTTTCGTAATCGTTATCAATGCCGTTGAGCGAATCTTCAGCGGCATCTTCAACGAAGTAGTAGTTGAAAGTAGTACTCAGCTTGAATTCAGGTGTGAACTGATAGGATATCCCTCCTGCAAGTATGGCGGGAAGATCTCTACGCTGCTTGTAGCCGTCAGTGAAACTGGAATCGGGAAGTGCTGCTAGTTCCCACCCGTTCTCGGTAACACTTGTCTCAAATTCGAGAGCAGTGCAGGTTTCGTACCTGAGAGCGATGTTAAGGTTGTCAACAGGAACAACATCAATGCTAATTATCCCGGCGAAACCACTTGCCTTTTTTTCTACGTCCAGAGCCCGACTTGACGTTCCAACCGGCGCAGGGGTTCCTGTGGAATCCGTAAAGAATATCGTGAAATCAGCATGACCATCGTATGACTTCTTTGCTGAGGTGTAACGACCGGCAAGGGCAAAGGAAAAGATGTCACATGCAGCATAGGAAGCTCCAACCGTACCTGCAAGATACTGTGAAGTTGCCTTTATATTACCTTCACTCATAAGCGCGAAATAGTACGGGCTCATATGTATCGCCTGCTGGAATCCCGTCTCAAGCAGTGGCATCACATAGATGCCATCCTTGTAATCCAGAGTTCCCCCTCCGGCGGGAACCGTAAAAGCACCAAACAAAGCCCAGTCGCCTGTTCTGTAAACTGCGTAGAGATCAGGTAAGAATAGAGTCGGTTCGGTTGATTCGTATGTTACCACTGAGGTAGTATCCCAGAAGGGAACAGCATCAATGGTGTAATCCTTCAGGATAAATTCATTGCCGAAACTGATATGGAACCCCTCATCCATAAACACCAGTCCGGCCGGATTGTAACTTACCAGATCCGCACCGTCAGTAGCTGGATTGCGAGCGAAGTTTCTGAAGTAGTTAACACTTCTATTTGAAAGGTAGTCGATATTACTTCCAAAAGTAATTCCGACACAGAGTGTTACAAGAAGCATAGTCGCTAAGATTCTCATATGTTCCTCCTTGAATTGTTTCGGCAGCCATCTGGGCACGAATGAATGTCATTCTGATTATTAGTTGATTATTAAAAGAGTTAGAGGCTTCGTCCAGGTATACAAATCCCACCTGCGCTGAAGATTCATCCAGAAGATGAAGTCTGTTACAAAGTGTGATATCAGAACTTGTAACGGTAATTAGATGACAATGATATCCAGCAGTATTGTTGAAGTTTATTCGTATCAGTACTCAAAATGGATGGATGTAAAATGAAAACAGAAAGAAATCAGCGGTTCAACCAGTCTGATTCTTCTGGCGGTACTAATGATTGCAGGGGACACACCGACTGGCGGCTGGCATCAAGTCTAGCTTCTAGCGAACAGATGCTCCATCTGCCAGGCGGTCTTACGGTCGACGGGC
>JAUWMQ010000064.1 GCA_030613065.1 Candidatus Aegiribacteria sp.
CACCGTTCTAAGATCTGGTCAGAGATTCAAGGGGCCGGACGTAAATTCAGGTAATTCAGTGGGTGGAGGGAGGAGTCATGAACAATTCCTTTATGTCACTCCAGCCATCTTTTCCCGGGTCTGGATAATCCCACCATTGCCATATGTACCATTCTTCCATTGAATCCTGGCGGCAGATGAAATTCGCGGTACCGTATGCGGGAACGCTTGTTGAGTCATCAGGACCTATGAAAATTCTAAGATCGTAATCTCGAGGCAGAACGAGGGTAGCACCTGTGGTATCACCACTCCATGTGTATTGTTCAGAGCCTGATAAGGTAAGCCAAACCTCATCTATCTGATTGAACATTGATTGATGGATTTCCTGTTCAGTATCAAAACCCCAGCTGAGGGTATCTCCGTTTGACATGTAGTTGAACTCAAAATCGTGTCTGAAGCACTGCATATAGCAGGGCCAATCCTGTGAAATATAGGAAATCTCAAAGTTTTCAATTAGCTTGTACACACTATCCACAGGGTCGTGATATTCTGGTGGTAGATCTGGTTCAGCTGGATTACAGGCAATCAATATCGAGATTGTAATAACCAGCAAACATACTACCCTGGATGAATATTTTCTGGAAAGATTAATAATCTTTTTCATTTCTCACCACCTTTAATATAAGCATAACACTCAAACTTAGGAACTACAACAAATACAATCACATGTAAAGCATGCGGCAGAGGGGAGCCATCTGATATTATGGTCAGGAATACTTAATTTGCTATATTCAAAAGAAAATAAGGAGGATACTCATGATTGCCATTCTGATTGCACTTATTGCGGCACCCCTGCACGGACCGGATATGTCGGTTCTCAGCAGGCCTCTGGCCGGACCTTACTCCAATCTCCTCTATTCCACCGACGTTCCTCATGAATATGATGTTATTTCGTACGATGTCAGTATCGAAGTCTTTCCTTCTACTCAAATGTTTGAATGTACAACAGAAGTTGAATTCACACCTGAAATAGCCGGTCTTGATGAAATACGACTTGACCTTGTCGATCTGACCGTGGATTCGGTATGGGATACCTCAGGGGCCCTCTCGTACACTCAGGTAGCTGATTCGGTTTTTGTAAGCCTTTCTTCACCCATGAATCCAGGTGATACTGCCGGAGTCAACATTGCCTATTCCGGAACACCCTGGAACGAGGGGGCAGGAGGATTCGGCGGTTTCTGGTTCAATACTTCCAGTTCAGGCACTGTTTACTACCATATGGGGGTAGGTGTGTATACAGATCCTCCTTCACTGGGACGCGTGATATTCCCATGCTGGGATCATCCCGCGGATAAAGCGGCCATTGATTTTCACATAACAGTGCCGGATACGCTTTATGCCGTAGCCAACGGTGATCTTCAATCCATGGATGAGAACGGTACCGATGCCACTCTAACCTATAACTGGTCTCAGCCGCAGCCCATGTCCACTTATCTGGCCGCCTTTGCCGTTTCAGATTATGTAGTCCTGGTGGACTCTACCTACGACTGGATCTACTACTACATCTACCCCGGGGAAGAGGACGATGCGCTTGTAAGCTTCCAGAACGTAAATCTGATGATAGACCAGTACGAAAGCACCTATGGCGCATATCCATGGGATACTAAATTCAGTTATGTCCAGACGCCCAAAGGAGATATGGAACATCTTACTGAGGTATATCATATCTATTTCGCCATCAATGGAAACAACAATTATGACTGGCTTCTTGCTCACGAATTGAGCCACCACTGGTGGGGCAACTGTGTAACTGAGGATATCTGGACCGATGTCTGGCTTTCCGAGGGTTTTGCGGTTTACAGTGAAGCCGTATGGGCCGAATACTACGGTGAAGCCGCCTACGATGACTACGTACTCAGCGACATGATGATCCCGTATCTGAACAGCGGTGAGCTGTTCCCCATTACAAATCCTACTACTCCATCGGAGATGTGGAGCTACACAACTTACCAGAAGGCCGGAAGCGTGCTTCATATGCTCAGACACGTAATGGGAGACGCTGATTTCTATCAGGCCCTCAGTAATTATTTCGAGGAATACAAGTACAGCAATGCGGTCACCGACGACTTTCGTGATCATGTGGAGGCTGTAACCGGCGATGATATAGACTGGTTCTTCGATACCTGGCTTCATGAATGGGGTTACCCGGTATACGATATTCAGTACAGCTGGGTTGCAGCCGGTGCTGACTGGGACGTTACAGTCGATCTCCAGCAGATACAGACAATTGGCCCAGTTTTCACAATGCCCCTTGAGTTCCTGATTTACGGAGCCTCAGAGGATACTCTTGTAGTGATGTGGAACGATCTGGCTGTTCAGAGTGAAGTGTTTACAGTACCGTTCCAGCCAACGCTGGTGGAATTCGATCCGGGTAACTACGTTCTATCCACTCACCTTACCGGAATAGATGATCGGCCTTTTCCACCTTCACTTGGAACCGGTGCACTGCACTTTGCCCCGAATCCGGCGCATCTCTCAACGGTTCTGCTATGGAGCGGAATGGACGCTATGAATATTGATATAGGGCTCTACGACCTTTCCGGTAGAAAACTGCGGGACTGGAGCCTTTCCCGGGGAGATAGAGAGCTTGACCTGTCCGGAGTACCAACAGGATTATACCTTATTGAAGCTTCCGGACCGGGAAATATCAGACAGACCGCAAAACTGATAGTACAGTATTAATAGAATCTATGTGGTAAGGAGAAAAAGCTGAGCAGGCAACTGAACGTATTGCCGCTTAATCGCCTTGAAGGGCTTACGGATGGCATATTCGCAATTGCCATGACGTTGATGGTGCTGGGGCTTCCACTTCCCGAAGCAGAGCACAATATCAACTCTGACGGCGACCTGTTGAACCATCTTCTGGCCTACTCCGAGCTGTTCTGGACCTATATACTCAGCTTTCTCCTTCTGGGTTATTTCTGGATAAACCAGCAGAGGCTTTTCAAGTACGTGAGCAGCACCTGCATACATCATTTATGGGCCAACCTCGGCGGGCTTCTGCTTGTATGCGTCATACCGTTCTCGTCGGGTCTTATAGGGGATCATATAAACTACTTCACGGCCAGCTTTGTTTTTCATATGAATATTCTTCTCATCGGAGTTTTCTTTATTTTTCAATGTGCGCTGCTGCTGAGATTTCCAGACATCCTGAAAAAGGATGTATCCAGAAAGGCAACCTTGCGCATTGTAAAGATTAACCTGGTTGTTCCCTCGCTTGCTGTCACCGGAATCTTCATTGCCTTTATCTCTCCAAAATGGAGCCTTGCTGTTTATCTTCTGACACCATTCCTGACATCCGTAATTGCCGGAAGAACAAGGAGTCTGGATAAACCTGCTTCATTCACTAAATGAGGTGTCCGGTTCGTAAACGATTTACCCGTTACTCGGAAGGTGCAAGCAGACTGTGTGCCTTTTCCTCAAGAATAGCGGAGGATTCATTCTCTTTGTGTGGCAGGCGCATGATCCCGAAACCAAGAGCTGATACTTCCCAGTCCAGTTTAGCGAAATTTCTATATTTCACAAACCTTCTCCTTCAGAGTATGCATGATGTCAGGAGTTCTTCAATTTCCCCAGAACGGCGCCGAATACTGCATCGGGTCTTTCAACCACGGTTATCCCGGCATCCAGGAGAGCTTTCTGTTTGGCTTCCCACGTTTCATCCTCATTCCTTATCATCGCTCCTGCATGACTCTGTGAAATACCTGCTTTAGTGAATTTACCTCCGAGGAATACAACTATCGGTTTTGTTATCTCACCTTTCATCACAGCCTCGGCCAGGTCGTTCTCCTGAGTCGTGCCTGTCTCGCCGTAAAGAGCCATCACTTCTGTTCGTGGATCCTTTTCGAAGGCTATTGCAGCGTCCAGCATAGAAATCCCAGGGACTGGGTCTCCGCCCACACAGACGACGGCTGACAGTCCGGGATAATCCTCGCCCCACAGAGGGCCATATGAACCGTCCGCTCTTGGGCCGGGAAGATCCGGTCTGCAATGGAAAGCTCCCAGAAGCTGCGAAAGGCCGCCGGAACGCGATATAACACCAACTTTTCCGGGTCTGTAATTCTTCCTGGCCCAGGTGGCGCTGCCTCCAATAAGTCCGAAAAGGTAACCTTCCGTATCAAGGAGCCCTACCGTATTTGGACCGAGGTACACCGCTTCTTTCGTAGAAACGTATTCCTTCAGAATTATCTCATCCTGTGTTGGTACACCATCAGCAATGAGAACAAGAAATTTCAGTCCTGCGTCAACGGCATCAAACGCAGCTTTTTTTACAGCACTTGCGGGAACGAAGAGAACGGCAGTGTTAAGCTGTGGAAACGTATTGACCGCCTCGGCAGCGGAATTGAAGACCGGGACACCATCAACCTCCTGGCCGCCTTTTCCGGGAGTACAGCCGGCGATTATCTCGGTACCGAATTTCTTCATTAGACGGGCTTTGCTCCTGCCCTGTTTTCCTGTTATTCCGAATACAAGGGTCTTCGGGGTCTCAACCCCGGCAAGGTATTTAAGTATTCCAGCCATCAGTCCACCACCTCCGGCATTTCAAGGTATATCAGGATTTCAGCGTTTCCATCCAGCAGTGCGGCTGTCTCACACATGAGGCAGCCAATGCATTTCGCCTCAGGGTCTGTGGTCAATCCGCTGATATCCCATTTCAGAAATCCAGTTGGGCATGCTGCCACCGATGGGGGGATTTCATCCTTTTTCCATCTTTCAGGGTAGAAGTAGATCTTACCCGGAGGAGTTTCAACGGTTATGGAAGGTTCCCCCTCGGGCGGGATATATATCTCACCTGTTTTCCCTGCTTCTCCTGCAATATCCCTGATGTCATCAACCATGGCATTGGGAAAGATCACAGCAGGATAGGTTCTTACAGGAACTGGCAGAGTAGAGGATACTCTTTCAAACAGCTCACTGGCTTTATCCTCATCGGTTCCGCCGAACCGCAGGAGTGAAGGGAGGGGAGTGGGGCTTTCCCTGAGTGCCTTCCAAACGGCCGCAGCAAGGTGATGCTGATTCTGGAAAGCCATCCCTGAACCGGTGAGGAGAAGAACCTGAGCGTCTTTCTGGGCGAGTACTACCCTCAGGATGCGGTAACTCTTGAACGCTGAAAGTCCTCCTGAAGTGTCAGACTCGTTCATGGTGAAAATATCCGTCCGTGAGCCGGTAGTCATTTCCCAGAGCATTTTACCTCCACCACCGCAAAGATTAGTGGCAACTCTGAGAGCTTCATTTGACGGAGTATCTCTGTTCTGCCTGAAAAAACCGGTACCGGAGGGATCATCTCTGTTGATAAGTTCAACAGCTTTTTCAAGCTCTGTAATATCCCGGGATGATCTGAGTCCCGGTGGAAAGAAAACATCCCAATCACTTTTCCTGACAGCGGATTTTTCGAATTCAGCTCTGCAGTCAATCGCAAGGATCGAACCATCTTTGAGAACTCCGAGTGGGTTAACTTCCAACACGTTAAGTCTGTACCCGATATAGGTACTAATCATTCCTTTCAGAAATCCAGCAACAGCGGCATGTTCTTCAACGCCTTCAAGATTCTTCAGCTCTGTCTCTATGTCCTCTACTGCGGGAGGGTGCAGAAGAGAAAAATCCATTTTAAGAAGGGTTCCGGAACGACCTTCTACACCGGAACCGCCTTCAGTGCTGAAAAGAAGCACACCGCCCGGGAGCTTGTCTCTGGATCCGAAATCAAGCATGCAACCTGCGTAGTACTCAGCTATAAGATCGACACCTTCTGTTATGAGAACGCCTTCCGCAAGTCCCCACTCACCTGGAGAAAGGAGAATATTCAGGTTCTTCACAAATTCATCAGGCGTGTCAATCCTGCGGACCAGACCGCGACTCTTTCTGCTGGTAGCTCCTGGTATCTGTGCCTTCAGATAAACAGGCATTTCCGGCAGGTCTTCTGGATGTTCCGCAACCTGGGTGACGAAGACTCCCTTTACCAGGGGTACATTCTCCCGCTCCAGAAGTATTCTGGTTCGATATTCAGGCAATGCTGACATTAAACTCTCCCATGTGTTACGACTTTGATCTTTCCTTCATCATCCCGTCGGTATCCCTGACTGCTTTATGCCACTGCAGTGCCACCGAAGGGCTGAGGCTGTAGAGGTAATTGTATTCCGTATAGCAGCTGGCGGTGCATGCCTGGCATGGAAGCAGAGCAGTTCTGTCAAACGCTTCGGAAAATCCGGCATCCAGGGCGTTGATGGCTGCAGGATAAAGGCCTATGAGAAGGGAGCAGGGGTATACCATTCCGTCCGCATCTATATTGCAGTACATTCTTCCAGCTCTGCATGGGACGCCATGGAATCTCTCCTCAATTCTTGTAATCGAGTAATCGGGCCAGTTCATAAGACTCGAAAGGTATCTGTTTGAATTAGCAATTGGAGCACCATTCTTCTTCAGTTCAATGAGTTTTCTGTAGACCTCCGAGTATTCCTCCTTCGAAGGCATCATACCAGATGTATCACCGCCCAGTTTCTCGTTATGGTGAAGCGTCTGGAAAGTGGTCTGAAATCCGTATCTGACAGCTGTTTCCATCATCTGGTCGAGATGTTTCATATTATGTCTGGTCAGAACAGTTATGGTCCAGAGCCTTACCCTGCCGCTCGCCGTTTCCATCGCCTTTATGACTTTTTCGTGGCTCCCGCCTTCGCGGTTCGCGTCATGAGCCTCCTCGGGGCCGTCGTAGGCAAGTACCAGATGGTCTATGTTATTCAGTATCTCAGTCTTTGAGGGTATGATGTAGCCGTTTGAATCAAGGCTGACGTACATTCCGAGTGATCTGGCAAATGCGCAGAGTTCATTGATATCATCACGCATGAGCGGTTCTCCACCCCATATTCCGATACGCCTGGTTCCTGCGTCCGCCATCTGCCTGAACAGCTCTTTCCACTGGTCTGTTGTAAGGTCGGGGCGGCCCTGTTCGGGGATCTGGCAGTAGCTGCAGCGGCTGCAGCATCTGTCTGTTATGGATACCATCACGTTGACCGGCCTTCTTCGTCCGAGAAGACCAAGCGCGGCATCCATTCCCATACTTATCTGCCCGATCAGGTTCATCGTTCAACTCCCTCGGAGAGGCCCTTCCATTGCTGTCCGTATATGCTGTTTTCCATTAAATCTCTTGCTTCTCGATTCTGACCTGAAAGGTAATATGCCAGATTGTACCAGCGTTTGGCGCCTACCTTCATTATGCCCAGAAGAGGCCCGTCGGTACCTTCCGCCGTCCGTTCCTTTTTTCCGCGTATTTTCCTCTCTATCTTTGCCACGAAATTGGGAGCAGCCTTCTGGAAAGAGAAGGATGGACGCTGTGACAGGGGAGGTACGCATACGTTTTCAATCCGCTCATATGAACCTGTCACATCGTTGCCCTTAACCGTTGTGTTTACCGAAAGGGGATCGATGCCCATTACTTCCGAAACAGAATAATCCAGTGCTATCCTGTCGGTTGACGCCGCCAGGAAATCCGTCTGCTTTGGAATACCGGGTTTCGGCCCGTTTCCCTCAAGTGATACTGTACCGTCCGCGAGTGTGAAGAGAACGGGTATCAGCGAATTTACCGCCACAACGTAATCCGCAAGCCTGTAATGATAATTGTGCCTGTTGTCATCAAGGCAACCGTACAGGTGCTTCATCGCGACGGAGATAACGGATCTGTAATGAGTTTTTACAACGGGAATCGAAACAACAGGCATCCTGCTGCATATTTCGGGTATGCTGAACCGGAGATCAGCAACCTCCCTTGGGACCCACCTGTTCTCTGAGAAATTGTGCCAGATCAATCCCTCTCTTTCGGCTGCATCCTTCATTCTGGTAACACTGTAAGCTCTGGTTGCATCAACCAGTATCTGGCTTGATTCACCCAGGTATATCCGTCCAACATGATCTTTTACATGTTTTGCGAACGCTTCCACGACCCAGGGTGATGTAACTACTCCAGGTCTTACGTAATCCCATGTCAGGTTTATCTTTACGAGAATATCTTCTTTTCGGGGAAGTAATTTTTTCCAGTCAGCGGCATCAAGTATATCAGACACGGCATGGTGCACACCGGCAGCGGTAGATGCGTAGAAAACTTTCATTGTTCCCTTTCAGAGTAAGCCTGAATATACTGCGAGATTCCCAGGCAGCACCAATTGATGGACTTTACGGAAGTCTCAGCTTTAGCTTTTTGATCGTTTGTTACGCAGAGAAACAACTGCTTCCCGGAGCGTGATAATGGATTGACTCAGACCGGTTTTCGGTTCCTATTCCCGCAGCAGAACCAGCTTTCCTGCAGCTTCCGCAGAGCCTGATAGCCTCAGGAAATAAACGCCTGAAGAGAGGTGTGAAACGTCCATCTCAACCTCATCTCCAAATGGCGACTGCCCTTCTTCGAAAAGAACCAGTCTTCCCGAAATATCGTAAAGAGAAAGATTCCAGTTTCCATGAGCGGGGATATTTACAGGTACCGAGAAGAGAGCTGAAGCAGGATTAGGTGCGGGAAGGCCCATAACCGGAAGAACCGGAGATGGAGATGAAATGCCCGTTGAACCTGTATACGCTCCCTGAACGGAAATATCGTCGATATAGAATCCTGGACCGATATCCGAATCGTTATCGGAAATGAATCTGAGTTCAAGCTGAATGGTGTTACCGGTGCCCCAGCTGCCGAGGTCGTAGCTCCATTCACACCATCCTGTTCCGGCTCCCCAGAATTCCTTTCCAAGGGCTCCCCCTGATCCGATATAGTCCAGAGTATCTGTTGAACTTACCGTCAGATCGTTTACGATAACGTAAAGCCCGTCCGTACCGTAAATGGCAACATCGAACGCTCCCCAGAAACTGAGCTGGGCACCGGGAGCCAGTATCAGCTCAGGTGAGAACAGGCCGCAGTTCATGCCAGGGATGTATCCATTTGAATCTCCGCAATGCCACGAGTGGTCGGGAGAATGGCTCTCTTCTGCGGTGATGTTCCAGAGATCACCTGTGCCGGAGTGTGTCCATCCTGCGACTCCCGATTCCACATCGTTAGAGATTCCTGTTTCTCCTACCGTCAGCCTCAGCGAATCAGAGGATTGATAATCGGCGGTCTCAGAAAAGATGTCGAAATAGAGCCATGGGAAAGAGGGAGAGGGAGTACCTGGATCCAGCTGGCAGATAAAAGTAAAGGTTTCCGTTGAGCCCTGTGGAATTGAGTCTACGAAGGCTGAATCAGATATCCATGTTATGTCTCCGGGGTATCCGGTCATTACGCACGATACAGAGGCTGCATTCAGCATTCCAACGTTTGCTATGGAAGCTATCAGATCGAATGTTTCTCCAGGATCCGGAATACCGTTTGCGTTCCCGGATGTAGTGTCATTTACACTGTAAGTTGTGAAGTAGAGGCCCGGCGCATATACAAGGAAAGAAATCGAGATGTCCCAGTTTCCCTGAACTGTCTGGATCTCGCCCTGAAGGGAGATCACATCGCTGTTTACAGCCGCTGTATCCACCTGAAGAGAGATGTATGGTGTCCCGGTGGATTCATTTCCGGCATTGATAGCGCCGAACGAGCTTGAATTCTGGATGACAGCTGCCGGTCCTGTAACTGCATCTATTACAAGATCAACATCTGTAAGGTTTTCGGTTCCCTGGTTGAGAAGGGTGATGATAAGTTCTGAACTGCATCCGGGAGATAGCTGCCCGTACCCCATGTCATCATCAATGATAAGCTGGGAGATCACAGGGTCGGGCCCTGTTGCCTGTGGTATATCAACAGTTGTTCTTCTTACTCCGGGTCCGGTTACCGTAACTCTAACCTCTCCTGATACAGGATCAGGAAGATAAAAAGTATGCGCTCCGGATGCATCCAGCTCTGCAACTTCCCAGTTGCTTCCCTCATCATGAACGCAGACAGTCAGGCCAGCAGGATTTGCTCCTGAAACCTGTACCGGGATCAGCGATGTATTCACAGTGACTAAATCCGGGCAGTCTACTGTGATATAGGAGGGTGCAATTCTGCAGGCTCTGAGTGATGGGTCTCCAAGAAGGTTCACGTCGTACTGGTGCCACCTGTAGACATTTTCCCAATGACTGTAAGGTATGAAATACTCTTTCGTGAGAGCCAGCAGTTCTCCGTTGGTCAGGCTCCAGTCACTGTAAAGGTAATCGTGAAAAAGGTGATCAAGCGCATCGGAGTACCCGTAGCACGGATTTCCGGGCGAACCCCATCCGTAGCTTGAGTTACCGATGAATCCGACGGCTCCTCCATTCGGATTCGTTACAAAATGTTCAGCTATGGCATCAAAATCGAATGCCGCGCTCCAGCATCCTATGGAGTACATCGAAGCGGCGAGTCTGCCACCGGAATTAACTGCGTCAACATCAGGAATGTCCATGTAATCATCACCGACACCCATGGTTGAGTACCATGCATGCCCATCATGGTTGATGAAATTCTGTCCCGCGTTCAAAGCGGCCATTGTTGTACTGAGGTTCTCGTTCCCAAGGGCCTGGTACAGCTTTGTTATATCCAGAAAATCGGGAAGGAACTCCTCATCGATGTAATCCTTGCTTTCACCGGAATTGGTGTATGGATTCATCCAGAGGATTTCTGCCAGGAACAGAACCCTCTGAAGGTGGTCGTCCTGAACGCAGTCTTCGTATGCGGCGATATTGGCCACGAAGGTCTCTGCCTCGGTAACGTTCTCAACTGTAGCCCTTCCTACAAAAATGTCAGGGTGCAGATCCACATTATCCGCCACTTCGCCGAAGATGTCATTGTTGTTCGCGTCCCAGGTTCCATCAAGGTCTGAGAAGTAGAGGTCACACGGCAGGCTGTCCTCTCTTGCGTGGAATCCCGCCTCACAGGTCATGGCGTAGGCATACCTGAAGGGCACTGCGTCAGTATCTCCGCCCAGAAGAAGGAAATCAAGACCATTAGTGGTGTAGTACTCTATTACGAAGTTCCTGAGTTTTTCAGCGTTATCACGCCCTGAGGCGGAAGCGTAAACGGAGTCCATTGTAAATACCTCTGTAAGGATGCCCTGGTCGTTCCGCCTCTGTGCAAGCTCATTGAAAGCTGATTCGAAGGAGTGATCCGTCACTATCAGCATTCTTCTGGCATCCCCGGAATCCATAGTGGGCAGTGGTCCTGTTGAAAGCGGTGCAGTCTCGATATGTACTTCAAGGGAAGAAAGCCTCTGAAGTTCCCCTGTTGAAGGGTTCCATCTCAAAGGAGTTACTGTAAGTTCCGCTACAGGTGATCCGTTCATAAAACCTGTTCCGGTAAGTTCAACCGGCTCAATGGGCCAGTAGAGGTCTGAGAGGTAAATATCGCTGTTCTGTTGCGCATCATTTTCAGCCTGTTCAAATCTCAGGGGAAGCGGTCTTGAAAGTGGAGGGATGAACACCGATACTGCGATGGTTTTCCAGGTCTCGGATGAAGAAATTGAAACGGCACCCGATCCTGAAAGGAGTTTTACCGTCATGGGAAATTGAGGAAGCATGGGGAAGCCCTCTTCAGTTGCGGCATAGCTTCCCGACAGTTCCGGAACGGTTCCTCGGGGGGTTTCATTAAGGCGTATCCTGCCTTCAAGGTTCGGGATCAGATCCGCTGTTATCGTTTCAGCTGAGAGAGCTGCAATAATCAATATGGAAACAAGAAGAGCTTTTAACATAATCCACCTGCCTTTGTATTTTACTCCATCATAAATAGTTACATTTAGAATATACACTTTCATGAGCGCATGTCATCATTCATCGACATTGACAAGTGGTACAGTAATGATTTATTTCTTTACCTTATTCTTAACTGTTAAGGAGGTAGAAATGAAAAAGGTAATCCTTTTGCTGGCAGCAATCGGACTTCTTACGTCTCTTTCCGCGGGTACGGTTGAAATCATTAACGATACCGGTGGATACGATATCTATTATATCCACATAAGCCCGTCCAGCAGTGATTCGTGGGGTAGCGACTGGCTTGACGAGTCCGAGATCCTTTCATCTGGAAACTCGGTTTCGTTCAGCGTTAACGATAATGTATACGACATCAAACTCGTTGATGAAGACGAAGACGAGTACATCAGGTACGGAGTTGACCTAAGCGGTTACTACGAATGGTACGTAACCCTTGATGATCTCGGGGAATACTATGTCAGCGGCGGTTCCGGCGATGATGATACCGTTTACGGCAACACCCCGGTAACCATCTACAATGACACCGGCGGCTACGACATCTATTACATCCATGCAAATCCTTCCGACTACTCTGGTTGGGGAGATGACCGCCTGGGAAGCGAGATCCTCTACTCCGGTGATGAGTTCACATTCTATGTTGATTACGGCGACTACTACGATATCCAGTGTGAGGATGAAGATGGCGACACCTACACCTTCTGGGAAATCTGGATAGATTCCGACGGTCTTTATCTACCTGTAGATCTGGGAGATCTGGACTAGAGTCAGCACAGGAAGAATAAGAGGACCCGTCATTCCGGCGGGTCCTTTTTTGGACCCGTCATTCCGGCGGGTCCTTTTTTTGTGTGTATAAATACTGATGAGAGCGCATTGAGCGTAAAGAGTGTCTGGTTCTTTTTAGATTGAGTGTTTATATACTGTATAAGTTTCATGCATCAGGATCAACGGGAATAAACTGTGCTGTCTACAGCAAACCATTAATGGGCAAGAGTTGCATTATGGTCAATCAGAATGACAATGAGACATCACTTCTTGAGAAGAAGGTCAAGCAGGCTTCCACGGATGCAGAGAAAGCCATTGCAATCGCGGATCTTGCCTGGAAGATAAAGTACTCTGATCCGGCGCGCGCAATAGAGCTTGGAGATCAGGCAATCGAATTGTCTCAGAGTATTAATCTGGAAACGAACCTTCCAAAATGCTATCTTTCAAAGGCCATGGGGCTCTTGCAGATGTCCCGTTTCAAGGATGCCGAGAAATCCGGCCAGATGGGGTTGAGCAGCTACAGTAAACTGGATAATCAGGCCGGCATCAGGCACGCTCTGAATGTGATTGGTTCCATCTACTTCAGATGGGGGAAGTACGATAGTGCTCTTGAGAACTACCTTAAATCTCTAGATATTCATATGCAACTAAACAGTACACCTGATCCTGGAATCCTAAGCAATATCGGAGCGGTATACCTTCAACTGGGGGATACAGATCGAGCCCTTGAGTGTTTTACACAGGTTAAGAAAATGGCCGATAAGGTTGAGTGACCTGCAGATCTGAAAACAGCTACTTGCACTAATATTGCTGAAGTATACAGCAGGATGAGTATGTACGATGATGCTTTGGAGTTCCTTACAGAGGGATATGAGATATGTCTTGAAAATGACATGAAGCAGGCCATTGCGGCGACCACCGATAATATCGGAACTGTATTGACAGAACTGGGACGCTACGATGATGCGATGAAGAACTTCAACGAATCCATTTCGATCTTCAAATCTCTTGATGATGTTAAGGGAGAAGCTCTGGTTCTTTCAAATATGGGAAAATGCTCCCTTACGGTTAGCAGTGGCAAAGCCATGGAATTCTATCTTGAGAGTATCAAGAAATTCCGCTCCCTGAAAGACAATCAGGGGATAGCAGAAGCCCTTATCGGAATTTCACGAGTTATGGTTGAGCTGGGCAGGAATGATGTTGCGCTGGAAAAGCTTGGCGAAGCTCTGGAAGTTGCTCAGAAAGTGGGTTTGAAACCCCAGCTGTCGCAGATCCATGAGATTTTGTCCTCCATACTGGAGAATGAAGGGAAGTACGATACCGCCTTTAAACACCTGAAACTCTATCACGAGATAGAAAACGTGTTGAGGTCCGAACGGGCTGACAGCCGCCTGAGAAGCCTGAGAGTAATCCATCATGTAGAGAAAGCCAGGGAAGAAGCAACTAAATACATGCTTCAGAATATCGAGCTTGAAGAGGACAAGAATAAGCTTGAGGAGATGGTAAGAAGCAGGGATGAGGAACTAACGAAGGATAGCTCACAGGAGGAGTTTACCCTGGAGACCGGGAAACATCTGGAGGGGGGGTCTGGCAGTGACCGGAAACTACAGATACTTACAGATCATGTTTCCAGGATAGCTCAAGATCTCAATAGTGTTCTTACTTATGCAATTGAGGGAACCGAGTATGTGCTTCAGGATAAGACCCTTTCGGAGAAAACCCTGAAAAAACTCAAAACGGCAGTAGCCTCAATCAGGGATGGTTTTTCCCTGTTAAAGCAGCTTTTATCTCTGTGTAATTCTGAAAACGGTGAAGCGGAAGTATCAGAATGCACTCCCAATGATGCACTTAAGAATGAATCTATCAGCGAATTCACGATAGATCGAAAAGTGCTTGTAGTGGAGGATGAACCAGAGGTCGCAGAACACCTGATGACCACACTCGAAGCCAACGGATATCCTATCATAATATCAGACTCATTAGATAAAGCAAGAGAGATTATCAGAGATAGCCTTGACAATATCGGATGCATACTCGTTAATATCTTGATGCCCGATGGATCGAGCCTTGATCTTATCAGGGAGGTGCGCGAATTAAAGCCAAACTTCCCCTTGCTGGCAGGAAGCATTTTCCCCCTGTCGAAGCAGGAACTGGAGTATTTACAAGAGAATGATATCATGTTTTTTCAGAAACCGTATAAGATTGACACGCTTATGCTGATACTCTCCACGATACTTCCCCATGCCGGTTATTGAACGCCCTTTCGGGGGCATATCCTATTGAAATCACATACATCGCAGGAGGGATTTCTGGAGGTGCATACCTGTCTGCCGTGGAATCCGAGCTGGTGGCTGAATGAGGTCCAGCGCTCTTCAGGCAGGAGTTTTTTCAGGTTGACCTCGATTTTGTCCGGTTGTTTTGCACGTGTAAGATCAAGCCTGCCAGACAGCCTTCCAACGTGAGTATCCACGATAATCGCGGGTTTTTTGAATATCTCCCCTAAAATGACATTCGCGGTCTTTCTTCCCACACCCGGAATCTGAACCAGTCCGTTTATGGTATCAGGCAGACCGTTATACTCCACTACCCATTCCGCGGCATTCTGGATTGATTTCGCCTTCGACCTGAAAAAACCCAGCGAATGAACTATGTTCTCTATCAATCCCCGATCTGCTGCAGCAAGCCCCTTGATATCATGTACTTCTCTCCAGAGGCGGGAGGTTACCTGATTAACAGCGTTATCTGTTGTTCTTGCAGACAGAATTGTAGCTATAAGGAGTTTTTCAGGATTTCCATCGTACTCCAGAATGCACGTGGCATCCGGGTAGAGAAGAGGGAGGTGCTCCAGCAGTATCTCAATACGTTCCCTTTTGTTCACGTTTTCTTCCCTTCAGAGAAGTTTTTGTTTTATTTGTCAATCTAGTATCTTCGGTATCCTTAATGCAAGTGGAAGGAGAAGTTCCTTGAAGATAGAAAAATGCGGAATAGAAGGCGCCCGTCTTTATAGACTGACAGAATACCTTGATAAAAGGGGAAGCTTCTTTGAGCTGTTCAGAAAGGAATGGATTCCAGAAGTATTCGGTGACAGAATCCAGCTCAACTGTTCCAGGTCGGGGGCAGGTGTGCTCCGTGGACTCCATTATCACAACCATCAGTGGGACTTCTGGATTCCGGTAAGCGGAAGGATGACGGCAGGTCTTGCGGATCTTCGAAAAGACTCATCAACATACGGCAGATCGGTATCGCTCGAATTTGACGCGGAAGAACCTGTGGGACTGCTTATTCCACCCGGTGTAGCCCACGGATTTGCCGCGGCTACTGACCTGATTCTGGTTTACATAGTAAGTAACTATTTTGATAACAGCGATGAGCACGGCATAGCCTGGAACGATCCGGGATTATCCATCAAATGGGGGATAGAGAATCCTGTTATTTCCGAAAGGGATGTTCTCAACGAACCGTACCGCTGGTAGGTAGAAGGGGACGTAGAAGGGGACCTACCACACATCTTCAACTTATGCACCAATTTATATCTTAGTAAATGAAGAGAACTAACACATAAGTTGAAGAAGTGTGGTACCTCCCCCTTA
>JAUWMQ010000059.1 GCA_030613065.1 Candidatus Aegiribacteria sp.
TCACGGTGCCGAAGGCTATGAGAATGGCGAATGTGACCGGAAGTATGGCAGCGGGAGACAAATTCTTCAGAGCCCATGATCCGAACGAGGCAAGCAGTACCCTGATTGAACATAGAACGCTGTAGGCGGAAGAGGCCATTATCAGCGCACTGAACATGGTCGAAGAAGAAACATCCTTCGAAGTAAACATTTTGACCACAAGCACTGTAATGGCTGCAAGGTAGAGGGATGAAAACAGAAACAGCCATTTTTCCTCTTTGAAGCGTTCCTTTGTGGAAGCAATTCTTACAGGCAGAAGAACTCCGGCAAGAAAAAGCAGTGATGCTGCCAGAATCAGAATATCCCCTGCCAGCCGGATATCGGAAGAATCCAGAGCAAAACCGAACCGTAATGTCAGAATCGAAAAAACGAGAAGTGCCAGCATAAGTTTTGTAGTTTTGTTTCCAGGGAATCTTGTCTCCAAATTACCATACCTCTCAGCTTCGGTTTCAAGCATATTAACACTCTTGAAAGGTTCGGTCAAATATGAAGGGATTTGCAATGAATGAAACCCATGAGTACAACAGGTTTCTTAAGCTGAGACCATTGAATGTCAGACGAGCGCTACCTGGCAGCAGGTGTGCTCTTGTAAGTATGAGGGACATTGCTGCAGTTGCGATTGAGGAAAACGCCATTGTTATGGCTGCGAACATTCGCAACCCACTTAGTGCATTCGGTATTTTTAAAGCTGCTAGAGAGGTTGATTCCTTCGTGGTTCTGGAGCTTGCCAAATCGGAAGCTACTTACACCGGGGTCAACTTCAGTAATCTGCCATGGTTCGCAATGCAGTATTCCAGCTTTCTTAGCGATGGAGTGGTTTACGCTCTTCACATGGATCACTACGCCATCAAATCATCTGCTGATCGAGATGAATCAATTGTATCCGTTCCGGACGCAATATCCAGGGGATGGACATCTGTGGCGGTTGATGCATCTCACAATCATGATTACGATAACCTCATTTTCACCCGTGATCTTTCTATGCACATCCCACCGTACATAGGACTTGAAGCAGAGGTAGGTGAAATAAAGGGTGCCGGTGTTCTGACAACAGTGGAGGAGGCAGAGTATTTCGTCGGAGGACTTAACAGCTGGGGAATATTTCCCGATTTTCTTGCCATTTCCAACGGTTCTAAACATGGTACTTACGATTCTTCAAAGGGTGAGGGCGAAGGAATTGACTTCTCCAGAACAGGCGAAATAGCGGATGCCATTTCAAAATATGGATGCGTGATAGCCCAGCACGGAATAAGCGGTACTCCCCTTGATAAGGTAGGACATTTCAAGGAGTACGGTATTAATAAAGGCAATGTGGGGACACTCTGGCAGAACATCGTATTCGGGCTGGAAATGGACCCGACAAGCGGAAATGCCGTGATTGAGAATGGAAGCTTCATTAAAAGTCCGGACAAAGGTATTCCGATAGATCTCTGGGAGGAGATCGTCGGATGGGCGGACGGAATGGAATACTCTCGCAACTCCGGGGATTATAAGAAGGCAAATCTTCCGTTCCACCATCGGATAATGGGTCTTCCCGAAAAATACAGGAACAGAATAATCGATGAGACAGAAGCCTGGGCACTGAGATTCTTCGAAGCATTCAATTCAGCTGGAACCGGACAGAAAGTTATCGATAGAATACTCCAGAGGGATGACTGGAATGCCTCGCCTGAACGTCGTAGAACGGCTGTCAGGTCAGAATACACCGCTGCAGCTGCCCCGGATCGAGGCGAACTTGCCGAAGGCGGCGCGGATTATTCCGACTGATGAGAGGGTGATGAACCTCTGGAACGTTATGTAATACGAAACGCCAGAATACTGGATCCCGAACTGGACAGGGATTTTACGGGAGATCTTCTGATATCAGACGGCTTGATCGAAGCCGTCCAATCCGGACTTCATCCGCAGCTGGATGCCATTGAGATAGACGGAACCGGTAAATGGATTTTCCCCGGGCTTGTGGATATGCATGTCCACCTCAGGGAGCCTGGCGGAGAGGAGTCAGAAACCGTAGAAACGGGTCTGAAAGCTGCGATTGCAGGTGGTATCACAACCGTCGGCGTAATGCCTAATACATCTCCACCTATGGATTCACCGGAGTCCGTCCTGAACCTCAGGCAGGCAGCCGCTCGCTGCGGGCTTGCAAACGTGGTTCCGGTTCCATGCGTTACAAGAGGCAGATCAGGAAGAGAACCGGTAAACTTCCTTGAACTTCATGAAACTGGTGTATCCGCTTTCACAGATGATGGAGATCCAGTGCATGATTCCGGTCTTCTTCTGGATGCGCTTGATGCGGTTTATGGATTTGACGGAGTAATAATTGAACATCCTGAGGTAACGGATCTTGCTGGTGGTTCAGTGAACAGAGGGGCCGTTTCGATGAAACTGGGTGTAAGGGGAATACCCGGTGCAGCAGAAACAGCCGATGTAGCCAGATGCATGGAGATTGCATCGAATTCAAAGGGGCATCTTCACCTGACTCATCTTTCCCTGCCCAGAAGCATTGAGCTTGCACGAGCGGAGTGCTTTCATTCAGCCCATGTAACCATCGATGTAACGCCCCATCATATCGCCCTTTGCGAGGACGCTCTGATGGAACATGGAACAATGGCTAAAATGAACCCACCTCTTCGAAGCTCCAGGCAGAGGAAAAATCTTGCGGAAATGGTAAAGTCAGGAATGGTGGATGCTATCGCATCGGACCACGCACCGCATGCTCTACACAAAAAGGAAGGTTCGTTCGAAGATGCGGCTTTCGGTATCATCGGGCTTGAAACCCTTCTTCCCATTACACTTGAGATCCTTATTGGTCTGCAGATGCCCGTTGCGCGGATACTGCATCTTCTCACAGGCGGTCCCGCACGTATTCTTGGACTACCTGTTCCCGGGCTTACAGCAGGCAGGAAAGCAGACTGCGTTCTCTTCGACCCAGAAGCGGAATACCTGTTCTCCGAAAAAGGTTCATTTTCGAAATCCGTCAATACACCGTTCTTTGAACAGAAACTGAAAGGCAGGGTTGAAGCTGTATGGATGGGAAGGCTGGTATACAGGGATGGTGAATTTGCGCGTACTTAACACAGGAATTCTGCTTTCAGTTCTCATTATTACTTTCATGAGTTTCTCCTGTGCATATTACAATACGTTCTATAACGCCAGGAAAAGTTATGATACTGCCATCGAAATTGCCAGAGTGAATCCTGATAATCCTGTTTCATCTGAAGAGAATTTTCTTGATGAGGCTGTTTCCGGCGCGGTCAAGATTCTCACTGTGTACCCTGAAAGCAGGTGGGCTGATGATGCCCAGCTTCTGCTTGGAGATGCCCTTCTCCAGTCAGGAAAGCGAACGCTCACAGGCAGCGGCACCTCTGATTTTACAGAAGCGATGATGGCATACTCCTCAGCTATCGTAATGACTGACGATCAGGAGATCCGTGACAGGGCAAATACGGGCATGGGACTTGCAGCGATCGAACTCGGCAGGCTTAACGATGCCATTGTCTCTTTTGAAAGTGTTTCCCGCGATGACAGCAGGCTTTACGTTCGATCAAGGCTATTTCTCATTGAGACCTGCCTGCTGAATCATCAGGCCGCACGAGCCCTGGAAGTTGCGGACAGCCTTGGAATGCCCCATAACGACAGCCTTGCCGCTGAACTCATTCTATTGAAGGGCCGAGCCTTCATGGAAGCCGGGCTGCCGGATAGCGGAGCTGTTCTTGCTCTGTCCGCGGGGGATATGTTTGGAAGAGGAGATGGTTACTACCGGTCTCTGACCACTGCCGCGGAAGCATATATTCAAGGGGGACAACCAGAAATCGCTGTTGAAGTTCTGAACAGGCTTCTCGCGGGATACAGATCGGACCTGGAAACGGCAGTGATTGCCCTGCTGAATGGGAAAGCCAGGGAATTATCAGGCGATCCTTCGGGAGCCATATTCTCCTACAGATCAGCGGCGGACCTGGACAGCTACAGGGAATATGGCGCTGAGGCCCTCTATCTCAGGGCGCTTCTTCTCGAAAGCGACGGCCAGATTGAAGATGCACTGGAAAACCTTGTAGAACTCACAGACAGAAGCGGAGATTATCTCTGGATAAGGCTGGCGGAAGACAGGGAAAATGATCTCCAGCTGCTTGTGGAGTATTTGGATGAGCTTGGCAGCGGTGATGAAAACGAAGACTGGTTTGTCAGAATAATGATAGCCGAAAAGAGATTAGACCTTTACGGAGACGATGATGCTGATGCTGTTACAGAACTGCTCGATGTTTCGGAGAACGGACCTGACATGGAAAGGGCTATTGCCATGGTGACCCTGTCGGAGATTCTTCCAGTTGATGAGGATTCTTCCATGTCAATGATTCGTGCAGCCTATTTGCTGACTGGTGCCGGAGATCTTGCCACGTTTATCGAAGACATGTTGAACCTGCCAAGGGGCCCCGGGTATCTGTCCCGACCTTCAGTAATTCTGGAACAGGCCTGGGAACTGATAGATGCGACTGCATTCACCGAAGCCTGGGAAATACTTGATCCGCTCCTTTCATCAACCTGGAGCAGAATGCTGAGACCAGACATACTCTGGGCTTCTTATGTGGCAGGAGAGGCTGCCAGGATGGAAGACGGTACACTTGAAGGTTACCTGAATGAACTTATTGACGATTATCCGGAAACCGATTTCGGCATTGCTGCCCGGGACAGGCTGGTCGGCGGGGAAAGCGGAGGAGAATAGTTATTATCGATTCAGAAGCTGTGATCATTGGAAAGGAAGAAATACTTCCCGGAATATTCAAATTTGAATTCAAGGTATCCTCGTCTTTTATCGCTGAAGCTGAGCCTGGCAGGTTCATCCAGCTGGAGGTATCTCATGGCCCCTTTCCTGTGACCCGCAGACCTTTCACTATAAGCAGTACTTACGGAAAATCCGTTGAAATCATCTTCGAGGTTGTTGGAAGGGGAACTGAAGTTCTTGCTGAAACAGATGTGGGGCGATCACTGAGGCTGCTGGGCCCCCTCGGTCGCGGATACCTGCTGAATCCGGGAAAATGGCTGTTGATAGGCGGAGGCCTTGGCGCTGCAGGATTTCCCGGGCTGACAGCAAAAATTGACTCTGGTCTGCTGCTGCTGGGAGCAGCGTCACGGGATAAGCTGCTGACCATTCCCGGATTGGAGACAGTAGCGATTACAGAGGATGGTTCCTCCGGCAGGAAGGGCCTGATAACAGACCTTCTTGGATCAGTAAGGTGGGATTCTTTCAGCGGTATTGCCCTTTGCGGTCCTGTCCCAATGATGAAAGCTGTTTTCGAAATGATGCCGTTTCCAGCTCAAGCGATTACTCAGGTATCCGCTGAAGCCAGGATGGGATGTGGCTGGGGAGTTTGCGAAGGCTGTTCTGTACCAAAGGCTGGAGGAGGATTCCTCAAATGCTGCAGCGATGGACCGGTTTTTCAGGCTGAGTCAATCGACTGGGAACGATGTGAGGGGATTCACTGATGGCTGATCCGTACAGATGGAGCTTCTGGAAAAGGGAATTCAATTCTCCCATTCTGCTTGCCTCCGGTACAGCAGGTTTCGGTATTGAGCTTATGGAGCAGGGTTTTCTTGAAGGAGCGGCTGCTGTCATTTCCAAGGCTACTACCCTTAAGCCACGCGAAGGCAACCCTCCACCAAGGATTATCGAGACAAGATTCGGGCTGCTGAATTCGATCGGACTGGCTAATCCAGGTGTTGATGAAGTGCTGAAAATACTGTTACCACAGGCAGCTGATCTCCCCTGTCCTCTGATAATCAATGTAGCCGGAGAGGTGGTAGAAGAGTTTCCGGCAGTGATAGAAAGACTGGAAGAATCCACTGTTCCATTCGGCTACGAGGTAAACGTATCCTGTCCAAATGTAGCTGCAGGAGGCATAGCATTTGGTGCCTCACCTGAAATAGTGGAGCGTATTTCCACACTTGTAAAAAGAGTTTCTTCCAGGCCTTTCAGTGTGAAGCTTACTCCGAACGAAGGCAGTATCGTTGAATCGGCGAAAGCAGCCGAAGCAGGAGGAGCTGATGCTGTTACTGTCTGCAATACATTCCTGGGAATGAAGGTGGATTGGCGAACAGGAAAAGCTCTTCTGAAGAGAAGTGTTGGTGGTTACTCCTCACCCGCTCTGCTTCCATTGACGGTCGCGAGAGTGTTTAAAACCAGTGAAGCAGTTAAAATACCGGTGCTGGCATCCGGTGGAGTCAACCGGGCGGAAGATATTCTTGAACTGCTCGCTGCCGGAGCAGCGATGGTTCAGGTAGGAACATGGCTGATGAGACGGCCTGATGCTGCCTTCGAACTGAGAGAAGGTGTGATCTCGCTGCTTGAAAGTGATTCTCCATGAATCGATTGTTGAGTTTACCTGTTATTTTTGTCCTTATCCTGTCAGGTTGCTACCTTGAAACCAACCCGGTTTACCGTTCGGATGGTATTTCCGCTTCAGGATCTGTTGCAGGTTTCCAGCAGCGGGGAGTGGCTTCCTTTTACGGAGAAGGATTTCATGGCAACTTGACGGCAAACGGGGAGACTTTTGATATGTACGCTCTTACCTGCGCCCATCTTACCCTTCCTTTCGATACAGTTATCCGTGTTATCAACCTGGACAACGACAGGGAGGTTACGGTCAGGGTGAACGACAGGGGGCCGTACGTAGGAGGCAGAATCATTGACCTTTCCAGAGGAGCCGCGGAGGATCTAGGTATGCTGGAGGCCGGAATCGCGAACGTTCTTCTGAAAGTTATCAACTGAAATCTGCCGACACTATAAGAATATTTAAGACAACTTGATCTGAAAGGCGGTTCAGATGAGCGGAACGAGACTTTATGTAGCCGTGACCAGTCGGGAGATGGAAAACAAGAAGGCTTTCTTTGAGAAGCTCAAAGGTCTTCCTGTGGGACTAAAAGTCGGCCTGGAGCTATTTGTGAAGCAGGGACCGTCTCTACTTGATGAGATCAGAGAAGCCGGTTTCCCACTGTTTCTCGACCTTAAATTTCATGATATCCCCTTCACCGTAGCGGGTGCGGTGAAGTCTGCCTGTTGCTATGAACCTGAACTCATTAACATTCATGCTTCAGGTGGATTCGAAATGATGAAGGCAGCCTCGGATGCCGCCATGGGGAAAACAAGGATACTTGCTGTTACAGTTCTTACAAGTCTTTTATCTGAGGACCTTAATTCCCTTGGTTTTGATGGAGAGGCTTCATATCTTGTCGGGCGGATGGCAGTATCAGCGAAGAAAGCTGGTATTCACGGCGTCGTATGTTCTCCACAGGAAGCTGCGCATGTCAGGCAGGCGACAGATCCGGATTTTCTGATCGTCACACCAGGCGTAAGGCCCCCGGGGACATCGAAGGATGACCAGAAACGAACGGCAACCCCCTTTGATGCCATTATGGCTGGCGCAACAGCACTTGTTGTCGGGAGGCCGGTTACTCTTGCTGAACATCCCCGCGGAGCTGCTGAATCAATACTCGCTGAAATTAACCGGGCTCTGAACAAACGGTAGAAATTGATCAACAGATGGCTGAAGGCAGGGATACTTGCTGTTATAGCAGTCTTAGTCTACCTGTTCATTCATTTCGGGATCGATGCCATCGCTTCGAAATCTGTTCTCTCAACCCTGAGACATATTGATCCATCTGTCTCCATTGGGGATATCGATATTGGATCAGGCGTACTTCTGCTTGAGGATACATATTTTCCCGAGAAGGAACTGTTTTTGCGGACAGCCGTGATTTACTGGAGCGGAAACCTGCTCGATCCGGTGATCGACAGTATTCTGGTTCACGGTGGATACTGGAGGTCGGGATTCAGTAGTGGTACAGGCGAGGAGTCTGGAAGCGGAAGGAAAATTCCTCCCGGAAGGTTCGTTAACTTTGAAATTGTTAACGGCTCGGACTCCGGAGTCATATCAGGAGTGTTCTCCGGGAGCTCTTTCGGGGATTCACTGAAGCTGCAGCTGGAAAGCAGCTGGGGAATGGGTACGGGAACAGTGTTTTTCGGCTCACAGAGTGACAGCATCCATGTCAGCTGGTTTCGCTGCAGCAGGCTTCCAGCCAGTCTTGTATACACGCCTGAAATGCTCCAGGGCTTTGTGATTGAAGGCTGTATTTCAGCGTTCATAGGTGATCATGTTGAAGCAGAAGGTGTGATAACCGAAGTCGATGGAGAATCGGCGGAGGTGTATTTTGAACTTGACGACTCCTCCGGTTCGCCTGAAGTGTGGCTCTCAACTGATCTGAAGAACGTTAGGGATGTTCTGATCGCCCAGGCCGGAAGTCTTCTGGGCGATGTTTACATCGATTTCAGCCCTGAAGGATACTTCGCGCTGGAATTCATGGATGATAATACCGTTGGAGTGTCCGTTGATGCTCTGCTTGATTCGGTGAGGATATACTCGCCCGGTCTGGCAGACGATACTGTAAATACTGCTGCGGCATTGCGATTCGATGGAACAGTATGCATTAGCTCGTGGGATGTGAGTATTGAATCGGGCACGATAATGTTCGGAGACATGACTGTGAGTTTTGATCTGAAAGGCAGGTTCAATGAACGGCCGAGTCTTTCGCTGCGGCTATGGAACGATTCCTTTTCCGGTGAGGATATTACATCATCTGTGCCATCAGAACTCCTTGGCTGCCTGGAAGGGCTTCAGCTGAGCGGAGAAGCCTCCTTTGACATTCTCGTGTCACTCGACTGGGAAACCCCTGACAGCTCGGATTTTCAGGCCCGGGTGGATGTGTCGGATCTGAGTGTCCAGGCCAGTCCCATCTCCATCGGTCAACTCAGGAACGGAGGGTCCTGTCTGATGCGTGACAGCTGGGAAGGTCGAAGACGGATCTACCTTGATACGCTCAATAATCCCGGATTTGTGCTTTTCGATTCTCTTCATCCCTCCTTTGAAGGGCTGCTGAAATGCGCTGAAGATGCCACATTCCGTACCCATGGCGGTTTCTGCGAGTATCATATCAGGAATTCGATAAGGGCAAACATGGAAAGCGGTGAATTCACAAGGGGAGGTTCCACAATTACCATGCAGCTTGCCCGGAACCTTTTCCTTGGCAGGGAGAAGACCTTCGCAAGGAAGATACAGGAAGTATTTCTGACTTGGAGGCTGGAGGCATACCTGTCGAAGAATAGAATGCTCGAGATCTACGCAAACATTGTTGAACTTGGACCGGATGTGTTCGGTTTCCAGGAGGCTGCCCGCTACTACTTCGACAGGGATCTTATGGACATTTCAACAAGGCAGGTTGCTTACCTGGTCTCCATTCTGCCCGGTCCTCGTCTGTACTACAGGTACTACAGGAACAACAGCGTACCCGATTACTGGGAGAATTACCTTGACAGACTGATCAACATCTCGGAGAACAGGGGCTGGATTGATCCGGACTCCGCCTCCCGGGCCAGGGCGGAATCAATTGTATTCAGGCCCCGGATTTGAAATGAATGCTGGTGAGAGATACTCAATAGGTTTATTATACGCATATACATAAGTTTCGATACAACTTGATAACAGGGGGGTTTTATGGGTGAAATTAAGGCCGTTGAACTAAGGCATGACGGAAAAACCTACAGGGCAGGCAACAGAGAGGTATTCTTCCGATGGGCGCGGGAACACAGAATTGCGCGTGATGACAGTTACAGGATCGCGGGCACCGATAAATGGATACCTGTATCCGCGAACAACGAGCTTAACATCCTGCTTGATCCGGAGAACTGGTGGAAGATCAAGATGGGCGGCAAAACATTCGTTGCATCCGACTGGGATTCCATAGTCAAATGGGCGAAGGAGGGCAGACTGTCCAAAGATGTTCAGATTGAGGGGCCGAAAACTCCTCCCGGAGGAATTCTCGGAAAGGCATCCCCCGAACTCTCTCCTTACCTTAGGGAATGGGTGCCCGATGACCCGGATAAAAAGCCTGTGAGACTTCGATTTGACGACAAAACCTTCATCCCGGGGGATGTGGATACACTTAAAAACTGGATACGGGAATCCAGGGTTCCCATGGAGGCCGAGGTGTCGATCCAGGGGGAAGACTGGCAGCCTGTAGCAGATTGCGGCTACTTTGGGGAGGAACTCTGGCCCACAGAGGCTTCTCAGATATCAGAGGATAAATCGAATCAGTCTGTCAGCCGCACTAAGCCCCCAAAAACAATTAGCGCATCCGAACCCCCGGAAACCGATATGCCCCAGACTCGTGAAAAGGATGAGTCCGGCGATCTGGAGGGAGTCAACGGGAAAGCAGCTGAGATTGTTCTGGAGGTAAAGCCGTACCGGATCACCACCACCTACGGCGAGGAATACGTATTCAAACACCCGGAAGAAATTCTCTCTTTCCTTAAAAAGAAAAGGATTCACAGTTTCGATGAGATAAGGCATCCTGGATTTCCGGATGGTGTAATGTTCGTTAACGAATACCTCAATGAATATATGCCGAAAAAGGGATCAATCATCTCTCTTATAATACTGATAGTTCTCTTTGGAACCGCCGGTGCTGTTGCGATCGTATTCCAGCAGCAGGGGGCACAATGGATGCTGATAGGCGGAATCGCTTCTCTGGCAACAGCCCTGATACTTCTGATCCGGATAATCTGGAAGAGATAGAATGAGGATAACCGATCTCATCGCTGCAACCAGGGATGGTATAAGGATTCCCAGAGAAGATATCTTCGAATTCGCAGTCGCAATCGGTTCGGGAGAAGTTCCCGATTACCAGACTTCAGCCTGGCTGATGGCTGCTTACATGAAGGGCCTTCCCAGGGAAGAAACCGTTGCCCTGACACTCGCCATGAGAGACAGCGGTACAGTTATTGAGTGGAGCGCAGGCCCTCCCATTGCCGATAAGCACAGTACCGGAGGTGTGGGCGATAAGATATCACTGATACTGGCACCCCTTGCTGCGGCAGCCGGGCTCAGGATCCCGATGATAAGCGGAAGAAGCCTTGGGCATACAGGAGGGACGCTGGACAAACTGGAATCGATACCTGGAATGAACGTTCAGCTCCCGCTTTCAACGTTCATTGAACTTGTTGAAACAAACGGAGTAGCGATGAGCGAACAGACCGATGACCTCGCTCCCGCTGACAGAAAGCTGTACGCCCTCCGGGATGCCACATCCACTGTTACGTCGATTCCACTTATCAGCGCCAGCATACTCAGCAAGAAACTGGCAGAGAACACCGATGTTCTTGTATTCGATGTAAAGGTGGGTAAAGGTGCCTTCATGAAGGATCTCCCTCAGGCGGAAATACTCGCACGGGAACTGACTGATATTTCACAGGAAATCGGAGTGAAGGCCGAAGCCCTCATTACGGGAATGGATTATCCTCTTGGCATGAAAACCGGCATTGCCCTTGAAGTTCAGGAAGCGCTGGACGTTCTCGGAGGTTCCGGACCCCCGGATGTGAGGGAACTCTCGATCAGGCTGAGCGCTTCGATTTTATGCCAGGCCGAACCTTCGCGGTATACTGACACCGCTTCAGCGATCAATTTCTGCGAGGAGCTGCTGGACGGAGGGTCGGCAATGAACAGGTTCATTACCATGGTAGAAGCCCAGGGAGGTGATCTGGAGGCTTTCAGATCTCTACCTGACGCACCCGTTAAAACGGAGGTAAGGGCAATGCACTCCGGATACTGGAACGGGATGAACGCCTATGAGGTTGGAGAAGCTGTCCGTGGTCTGGGAGGAGGTAGATACAGAATGGATCAGAAAATCAGGCCGGATGTAGGCTGGGAACAGCTTGTTCCGGGTGGCACCAAGGTCACCTGTGGTGATATACTTGGCCTGGTGCATGCCGGGTCCAGGGAAGATGCAGAGATCGCGTCCATAAGAATATCAGAATCTGCTGAATGGGATCAGCCTGCTGAACCTATTGTCAGGAAAGTAATATGAAAACAATTCCGCAAATCAACATGGGAACTCTGCCTGAACAGCTTCACAACGCAGGGATTCTTTCGGATACCGGATTCGAGAGGCTTTCCAGGTACGATGATGTCACCGATCAGAATATCCTGAGTATTCTTGTAGCCAGGGGTCTGATTTCCGAGGAACTTCTTTACAAGTTTCTGGCAGGACTTATCGGACTCCCCTTCAAAGTCCTGGATCCCCTTGAGCTTGATTATGAGATCGTTACAGACCTTCTGCCCGGGGCATTTGCTCAGAAACACCACCTCGTGGTCTTCGATGAAACTGAATCTTTACTGAAGGTGGCGACAAGCAGCCTTGAGGACACCAGCCCCCTCGATGAGCTGGTCCATATGCTTGGCAGGGATATCGAACTGTACGTTGGAAGACCTTCAGAGATAGCAAGGGTCATCAGGCAGTTCTACGGACTTCATGGATCGATTACCGCGGCTGTCAAGGAACTTGATATGAAGGATAGAGTTGATCTTGGTAATCTGGAAAGGTACGTATCCAGTAAAACGGATCAAAAAGTCGAACCGACGGATCGTCCGATCGTCAACGCTGTCAACCATCTTCTGCACTATGCCTTCGAGGAAAATGCCAGTGACATACACCTTGAACCCCACAGAAAGGGAACCGTAGTCAGGCTCAGAATCGATGGAGTCCTTCACGACATCTACAAGATCCCCAAGAAGCTCCACCTGCCTATAATGTCACGGATCAAGATGATAGCCGGGTTGGATATCACCAAGAAAAGAAGACCGCAGGACGGCAGGATAAAAACCCACTTTGAGGGAAAACCTGTTGAGATAAGAGCTTCAACTGTTCCCGTCGCTTTTGGAGAGAAAGTGGTTCTGAGAATCCTGGATCCTGCCTTACTGATGCAGGACCTTGCAATGCTGGGCTTCGATAAGGATGATCTTATCAGGTACAGGAATGCGATAAACAAGCCGAACGGACTGATTCTGGTTACAGGTCCCACCGGAAGCGGTAAAACAACAACTCTCTACTCTTCACTTACAACTCTGGCGACAAAAGAGAAGAATATTACCACCATTGAAGACCCAATTGAATTCGTTACAGACGAATTCAACCAGATATCCGTACAGTCCGCTATTGATCTGACTTTTTCCACATCGCTGAAGTATATTCTCAGGCAGGATCCTGATATCATCATGGTCGGTGAGATACGTGATAAGGAAACAGCCAAGAGCGCAATGAGATGTGCTCTTACAGGTCATCTGGTTCTAAGCACTCTGCATACTAACGATGCCGCTTCAGCCGCTATCAGACTGATAGATATGGGAGTTCAACCGTACCTGCTATCCACGACCCTTATTGCGGTAATTGCACAGAGGCTCGTGCGCAAAATATGCGATAAATGCAGCGAGGAGTACATTCCAACCCTGTCACTGCTTAAATCCATCGGCCTTGAGGAGGGTGTTATCCTCAAGAGGGGTAAGGGGTGCAGGAACTGCCGCGGTACCGGTTACAAAGGACGTATTGCCGTGTTTGAGGTCTTTGAAATGACAGAGGAAATACGTATCGCCATAACGACCGGTGCATCCATTGATGATATTCGCAGGGAAGCGATTAAGCAGGGGATGACAACTCTCCATTCAAACGCACTTTCAAAGGTTCGCCAGGGGATAACAACTCCTGAAGAAATGCTGAAAGTTACATTGGGGGTCGAATGAAAAAGCAGGTATCTATCACTGTTCTGGCAGCTGTTTTTATGATTCTTGCCTGCGGGGAAGAACCCCCTCCTGATGTTAGGGACACCGGCGATACTGCGCTCCCCGAGGTCATAGATTCAGTAATAGTACTACCCGACAGCCCGATGGAAGTAGCTCTGGATTTTACCAACAGACTTGGGATGAACGATCCGAGCTGTTTCGAACTTATTTCCGAGGGGTTTGCTGATTCACTTTCGCTTGACAGCCTGTCCCCGCAGCAGATCTTCGGGAGATGGAGGGCCTTCGACGCAGGGGGCCGTCTCACCACCATCAGTGAGAGCATTGAGGGTATGAGAACTTCTTACTACTGCAGCATCAGAAGAATGGAGATGCCGGCGATTAACCGGATCGATTTTCTTCTTGCGGATGACTCCTGGCTGATCGATGGTTTTGGGGTGGAGCTGCCCCGGAATATGGAAGATTCACTGACTGTTGAGCAGCTGGCGAATCTCGTACTTCAATACCCGCATGTCAGAAGAGAAATGCACGTTGTAAGAATGCTTTACGATGATTGCACAATAGACTCAGTCCAGAGCTACTCATCCCTTAACGCCGCGGCTGCATCGGGTACGGATTTCCGTGATTTCATACTCGATCTTCAGCCGGAGAGTTACGCTGTACTGGCTGAAAGCAATATCAGAAGAGCGGGAAAGTACCAGATCATAAAAGAGAGTGCTGAAACAGGTTTTTCCGGTCTTCCCGCGGACCTGATGACGCTGATTAACATCTGGAGGGAGATGGCCTACATATCCAAATCCATTCTGAGCTACCGTCATGAAGCGATGCAGAGGCTTTACTCTGAAGGTATCTGGAACGAACCGGACATCACTGGAGAGGTGGAACGGCTGGCAGGTTTCCGGGAGTTCTTCCTTTCCGTAAGCGACCTTGTGGAAGTCAGGGATTCTCTATCCCGGACATACCCGGTGTTACTGACCTCCGGATTCAATGAACCGCTGGCTCAGGTGGAGATAGACCTCGATCCTCATCAACTGGAGCAGAAGATGGAAAATGATGTAGGAATCGTTGTATGGAGGGCTCTTGCAGTGGAACTTAATGGAGACAGTGATCCTGAAAGAGTGATCTACTGGGCAGGTAATCTTTTCCTGTTTGAAGGTACACCAACAGGCTACAGACTTGTATGGAGAACCTTTGAGAACTACGAAAGCGATTTCCATTCTGATTTCGTCTCCCAGCCTTCGGGAAGGGGGGGCTGCCGCGAAGTAACCTTCAAAGGAGTGGATGAAGATTATGAGTATTTCCTCGGCTATACCGATTCAGGAAAACCGCTTTTCAGAAGGATACGTTCAATGGATGAGAATTCCCCCAGGGTTGAGGAACAGCTCTGATGAAGCAGAAGATCATACCAGTTCTTTACTGGTTTTCGCTTGTCTGCATAGTCGGTCTGTTTTTCAGCGCGGGGTTTGCAGTCAGGGTCTACGGAGACTGCAGCTCAGCATTCAGTGAGGCCAGGGGCAATCTGCTTGTTGCCGGTCTGAGGGGTCATGAACCTGCGTCTTCAACGCAGATATATGACAGCAGAGGCAACCTTATGGCCACAGCTTGTGTTGAGAACAGATACCCTGTTACGCTTGAAGAAGTTTCACCCTGGGTAATTAACGGTTTCATCGCCACTGAAGACAGGACCTTCTACGAACACAACGGGATAAGCCTCAGAGGTATCGCAAGGGCTGTCCTGCATGATATCAGAACAGGTGACAGGCAGGGTGCGAGCACCATAACACAGCAGCTTGCCAGGGGTCTATTCCTGGAAACTGATCAGACAATTCAGAGAAAGATCCAGGAAGCTTTTATTGCAATGGAAATCGAACGTCAGTTCGAGAAGAACGAGATTCTCGAAATGTACCTGAATCAGATTTATTTCGGCGCGGGTGCGCATGGAATAGAGGCAGCGGCGAGAACCTATTTCAACGGCACCACCGCTGCAGAACTTTCCCTCGCCCAGGCTGCGATGCTGGTGAGGATGGTCAAGAATCCCAGCGGTTTCAACCCTCTGCAGAATTACGAAAGGTGTCTTGTCCAGAGGAATGTAGCCCTTCAGGTAATGGCAGGCGAAGGATACATAACCCCGGTGCAGGCGGCAGAGGCCATGAATACACCGCTTGCAGTTGAGATTCACCGTCCGGAGATTGAGCAGGAATGGACCTACTTCTCGGAGTATGTCCGGAAATATCTTGTTAACAGGTACGGGTGGTCAGCGGTTTATGAACAGGGTCTCAGTGTATACACAACCCTCGACCCGGATATGCAGATTGTTGCCGAACACGCACTGGACAGCATTCTTACCGAAAAGGAACCTGTCTGGAATCCCGAGACAGGGGAATTCCTGAGCGATCCTGAAATGCTCAGGTATGAAAGTTCCTATGCTCACTGGCAGGCTGTACGTGATACAACTTCGGGATCACCTTCCTATATACAGGGAGCCATCGTGGCACTTGACCCGGCAACAGGGTACATAAAAGCCATGGTTGGAGGAAGGGACTTCATGGACAGCGAATTCAACAGGGCTGTTCAGGCCTATCGGCAGCCAGGCAGTTCATTCAAGCCGTTTGTTTATGCTGAGGCTATCGAACAGGGATGGTCTCCGGGAAGTATTATCCTTGATCAGCCCGTCGTCGTTGAGTTGTCCCCCGGCTCCTGGCGACCCAGGAATTACGATCATACCTTCCATGGTATGGTCACATTAAGAACAGCTCTGGCTCGTTCATTCAATGTTTCAGCAGTACGACTGGGCATGGCTGTGGGTATTGAAGCCGTTGCCGCGAGAGCCAGAGCAATGGGACTGACTTCCAGGATTCCGATAGTACATTCCCTCCCGCTGGGAAGCTGCATGGTTAACCCTCTCGAAATGGCGCAGGCATATATCCCGTTCGTTACCGGAGGGATCGCAAGGGACGCAGTCTCAATCCTCAGGGTGGAGGACAGGTACGGTAACATTCTTGAAGATAACCAGACCCCATCGGCTGGCAGGAGGGTACTGTCTGAGACAGGCGCTTACCTTATGAATTCCACACTGCAATCGGTTGTTCGCGAAGGAACTGCTGCTGGAAGCAGATGGTACTGGGGAGGCCCCTTCTCCGGGAGGAGAGCCGGAGGAAAGACCGGAACCACAAGTGATTATGCCGATGCATGGTTCGTAGGTTTTACCCCTGATCTTGTAACCAGTGTATGGGTAGGGTACGACAACCATGTTGTGAGAATGAGGCTGCAGAACGGGAGGGGACAGTCTGGAAGCAGCATAGCACTTCCCATCTGGAACGTCTTCATGAGAGGTGTTTTTGCGGATATCCCATCGGATTCGATAGTAGCTTTCCCAAGCCCACCAGTGAATTCCGTAGAGACTGCTGTGATCTGTACAATTACAGGCAAACTCGCGCTTGCGACCTGCGGAGAAAACA
>JAUWMQ010000063.1 GCA_030613065.1 Candidatus Aegiribacteria sp.
AGCGAAAGGCAACGACTCTGCGGATAGTGATATTGATTTGTTGGTCATCGGTGAGAAATTATCATATCCTGATATTCTGGTGACCCTTCAGCCAACTGAAGAAGACTTGAACAGGCAGATAAGTCTGAATCTTGTTACGCCTGAAGAGTGGACGCAAAAGCTGGCAGCAGGAAATCCGTTCTTCAATAGAGTTGCTATGCAATCAAAGGTATTCATCATGGGCTCGGTCGATGACCTTTCCTGAACTGGAAAACCTGGTCAGGATTGGTAAGCTCAATGCAGAGCCCGGAGCTCAGACGGAATTCGATGGATTGGTTCGTTCCGGATTCGTACGCCTTAGTGACGCTAAGAATTCCGAACTCTCTTTCGAGAGCAGGTTTGATCTGGCTTATAACGCCGCACACTCCCTTGCACTCGCGGCGCTGCGTTGGCATGGCTATCGATCTGAGAATCGATATGTTCTATTTCAGGTGCTACCTCATACACTTGGTCTTGGTCCGGAAGTGTGGAAGGTGCTTGCTGAGTGCCACCGACGCCGGAACCAATCCGAATACGAGGGAATACTTGTGAGAGATGAACAGTTACTGACCGACCTTATAGCAGTTACAGAGCTTGTTTTCGCTGAAGTAAGGCAGCTTGACCCCCTTCAAGCCTCACTGTAGAAGGATATTGGAATTCAAGAATATCTTTAGCCGTAGATAGCTACACTAACATCTCGTATGGAAGCAACAGCATTGGTTCCTCCTCTATTCTTTGCATATACCATGTAAATCTCTAAAGGTGGTTAGCAATATGCATGCTTATATAACCAGAATTGCGGAAAACTCCAGAATAACCAAGCTTCGTTGTGCGTAACTCTTGATATTTGTTAGAAACTGTCTATAATTACGCACATGAATAATCATGAAGGAAAGACAGGACAGATACTGGAACTCGCTCGCAATTCGGGTGTTGTGAGCGCAGCCGAGGTGCGTTCCTACGGGATTCACCATGAGTACCTGCGACGAATGTGCGCCAATGGGGAGCTCGTACGCGTGGGTCGTGGGCTGTATAGTCTACCTGGTGCTGAAGTAACAATTAATCATGGACTGGTAATGGCGGCAAAGGCTGTTCCCAAGGGGGTGATATGTCTGCTATCCGCCCTTCGCTTTCACGAGATCGGTACTCAGGCTCCTAGAGAAGTCTGGATCGCTATTGCCCAAAGGGCTGCGCGCCCGCGAGCCAGGCTCTCCAGAACGCGGATCGTTCGTTTCTCTGGCAAGGCTCTCATTGAGGGCATTGATGAGTACACCATCGAGGGCGTGCAGGTCAGAATATACGATCCAGCCAAGACCGTGGCAGACTGCTTCAAGTATCGGAACAAGATCGGACTTGACGTTGCACTAGAAGCTCTCCGCGAAGTTATTCATAGCCGAAAGTGCTCGATCGATGAGCTATGGAAATACGCAAAGATCTGCCGGGTGACTAAGACCATGCGTCCCTACATGGAAGCAAGCGTGTGCCTGAATTTCTGGAAATACTTTTACGTCTCAGGAGCTTCCTGTTACTTCCTGTGAATGCAGCTGCCGGGTATGGCCATTCCCCAACGAGTTGGGTTAATGGCGGTCCATGGAGTTGATGTTATCAGCAAACATAGTAGGACGATATGGAAAAAGAATCGGAACCCATTAGGAGAATACTAATAACAATCATCCTGATAATAGCGGTCGTATACCTGGCAATTTGCGCCTACATGTATCTGAACCAGAGAGCTTTCATCTACTTCCCGCAGCCGGGGGTGCTGTACACCAGCGAAAAGCCTTTAGAGATACGGAGCGGAGAAATCACCCTCAGAGGATGGGTAGTGAACGAGGGCAGTGACGAAGCTGTCATCTACTTCGGCGGAAACGCCGAGAGACCTGAAGCGAACATTCCCGATTTCAAACACATCTTCAATAACCAGACAATCTACCTGCTCAACTACAGAGGCTACGGGGAGAGCGGCGGCAGCCCCACGGAAGAAGGCTTGTACGCAGATGCCCTGGCAATTTACGATCACGTATCACAGAACCACTCGAAGGTATCCGTTGTCGGCAGAAGCATCGGCGCAGGTGTAGCCACCTACCTGGCCTCTCAGAGGGGGGTAGACAGGCTGGTGCTGATAGAGCCTTTTGACAACATGGTAAACGTAGCCCGGGCAGCCTACCCGGTTTTCCCGGTGAAGTTCATGCTGAAGGACCGTTACGATTCCGCAGGCAGGGCAGGGAACATCACCGCACGGACGCTTATCATTATGGCAGGGAAGGATGAGATAATCCCCGGCTGGTCGACGGAGAACCTTATCTCAGAGTTCGATCAGGAGATTCTGGAGGTAGTCGTCATTGAGGACGCTACTCACAACGACATACAGAATTATCCGCAGTACTACACGGTGCTTGAGGAATTTGTCAGCTCTGAATGATTAGTCTGCCTGTACCGTCAGACTGGGGTGGTATTCTCTGGGTAATATGTGCTCAGTCCCGTCTTTCCTGAACTGGAAAAGTACATGGAGTGTTGCTTGGAGAACGAAACATACCCTTGTTGCGTCCAGGGAGTGGTTGAAAGAGGCTTTACTCCTATGTTGTTGAGGCCCTGGTTATCTATGAGTATGCTGGTTTTCATTGGTTCCCAAAGGAATTCAGCAACTTCTTCATTCTGTCCAGGAACTTATTTGCTGTTTCCAGAGCTTTCATTGCTTCATCAGCAGTAGTGAAGAAACTGAGATCGTATTGATTATTGTGTCGCAGTTCCCTGTAATAATCAAATAGCTCTATCCATTTCTTTTCAAGTTTGCCTTGCTTCTCATACTTTTCTTCAAGGTATCGGGAAACACATGCGTGACTTTTTTCCCTGTAGCCGTCATAAAAGAGAATTGAGCGCGCTGAATGAAATATGACCAGGTATGACGCCATTACTGAAGCATCAAATGCCTGGCTGTCGAGTGAGTTCTGTGCCTCATCACTCCACTTATCTGCTTTTGTTAGAGACATTTCAGCTTTTTGATGAGAAGGGGGTATCTTTCTGAGAAGACCTTTGTTGATACAATCCCTATATCTGAACGCCATAGCTATCTCCAAACAGAACTATTGAACCGAAAACAAGTGAATGGTAGAACAACTCATCCTCCTTCTTCATCCTCCTTATCTTATCTTCTGTCAGGTAGATGGTTCTGCTGTTCTCATGTGCTTCTCTTATCCTGGAAGACAGCGATGCGAGTTCTTCATCACTTGAAGCTTTGACCCTGATCCATATGTCCATATCTGAATCAGAAGTATTTTCTCCTCTCGCGCAGCTTCCATATAGCCCTACCGCTTCCACACAAGGGAATTCCGTGATCATCTTGACATCAATGGTCTCGATGTTCAGCAGTATCTTTATTCCTTTGGTGATCGGAGAATCAGATACATACAGTTTTCCATCCGCTGAGGCCAGCACACCTTTCTTCAGTAAAATATCAAAGTACTTCGAGACCAGTCCTTTACTTAATCCAGTCTTTTTAGCTGTATTGCTGACGCTTACATTTCCCCTATTAAAAATAGTAGATCTCAGTATTATCACTCGTTGTCTGGTGGAGAATATTCTATTCATGTTCACCTTCCTTGAACATTATGTTCACATATCATGAACTATGTGTTCATATTTTATGAACTCCATTGTGTGATGTCAATTCATCGATCAGGACATTCTGGAAGTAGTCGTCATTGAGGACGCGACTCACAACGACATACAGAGTTATCCGCAGTACTACGCGGTGCTGGAGGAATTTGTCACCTCTGAATGATTACTCTACATCACTCCATTTATCTGCTTGTTGATGAGAGGGGAAGCCTGTGGTAGTATTTTTTTTTTGAATTGCCTTTGGCCTTCACTCCAGATATTTTAGTAATAATTAGGAGTGAGGTCATAATATGGAAAGATTCTTTGCTGCTTATGAGAGACTTCTTCAGAGCGTAAACTTCAAGACGTACAGATACTTGTACAAGGATTTCAATCTTGACAGCCGACTTACCGGTTTGATCGGTCCCCGAGGTACCGGGAAAACAACACTGCTGCTGCAGTACATTAAGGACAAGATCGAAGATAGGGGAAAATGCATCTACGTATCTATGGATAATATCTACTTCTCTGAAACCAGACTGATCGATTTCGTGAATGAACTCTATGAGATCTACGGGATCAGGTATTTCTTTCTGGATGAGGTACACAAATACCCCGACTGGAACCGGGAATTGAAAAATATCTACGATACTTATCCGAATGTAAAAACAGTATTCTCAGGAAGTTCAAGTTTAGACTTGGTCAAAGGGACTTACGATCTGTCCAGGAGAGCTGTCATCTTCAGAATGAATGGATTGTCGTTCAGAGAATATCTTCATTTCAAAAGCATACTCACTGAAGAGCCAATTGAATTTGAAGAGTTGCTGACCAACAATAGAAAATACGCCAGGAAAATCGGCTCGACAGAAAAGCTGAGAGGATCCTTCAGGCAGTACCTTTCGGCTGGGTACTATCCATTTTTTCTTGAGGACGAGTCAACCTACGGTCAGAAGCTGCTCCGGATCATAGACAAAACGATCTACGAGGATATTACGAACCACTATAAGATCAAAACGGAGAATCTGCCCAGTTTTAAGAGGATACTGGCATATACCGCGACTATTCCACCGGGGGAATTAAGCATAAACAGCATATCCAGGAATATTGGTCTTGATAACAAAACTGTTGCCAGGTATTTGCACATGCTGCAGGAAACAGGGTTGCTAACGCTGGTAAGTTCGGGAATATCTGGCAGCGGTCTGCTTAAACAGACTGAAAAGATCTATCTGAATAATTCAAACCTTTACAAAGCCATAACTGCCGAGATCGGTTCAAAAAGCAACATGGGCTCCGTCAGGGAAATATTCTTTGTGAGTATGATTCTAAACAGCGGCCATCAGGTGCATTACAGCAGAATCGGTGATTTTGAAGTAAAGGGTACTGTGTTTGAGGTTGGTGGGCGGAATAAATCCCTGAAGCAGATAGGAAAGAATCTCAATAGAGCATACCTGGTCAAGGATGATATTCTATACGGCGGAAAGCATGAAATACCTCTTTACCTTTTTGGTTTTCTCTACTGATCAGGAGAGTTATTATTTGTAATTATGTATGCTTTCGATCAGCAGCACCCTCCATTGCGGTGGTTACGTATGTGCGAATTCCTTAAAGGTAAACTCAACTTACGCAGTACGACGGGACATCCTCAAGTTTTAAAATACTCACTTCCGGTATCATTTATAATACTCCTAGTATCATGATTGATACTATTAGTCCAGAATCCATGTTGAGTCAAGACGGATTAAATATTGTTAATGTTCTGTATACCTCCAGCAGTTAGATTTTGATTGAGCAAGTACAGTATCTTCAGACGAAGAAAGAATAGTATACGCATCTTCCCGGCATCTGTTTATATATCAGAAATTCGTTCCCCGGACATCCCGCCAGCGCTATATAATGGCAAAAACTCCAGTTTCTGTTCCGGAAGGTATTTATATATACCGTCATACAAAACCAGTCCCCTGGGACAGTTGGAATACTTTTGCAGCAGCATATGAAGGCTTTTCAAGCTTCCGGTTGCTCCGGACTTAACTTCAATCGGATAGATTTTCCCGTTGAAAGTCAGAAGATAATCAACCTCAGCACTGCTTCCCCTGGCATCTCGCGACCAGTAGAAAAGATCGGGTCCATGATAAGCCAGAAGTTCCTGAGCAACAAATTGTTCAGCAAGTTTCCCTCTGAACATTTCCAGTAAATCCTTTCGCTGAAGCTCAAGGTCAACAGGAGTCTGACAGAGTCTCTGCATCAGACCGATGTCCAGTATGGATGCCTTGAACTTCTTTTGATTGGCAGTTGCCCCGAGTGGGAGACCTGATGGGTTGCAGGAAGGTATTTTCTTTATAACTCCTGCTTTAATCAGCAGATCGAATGCTTTGCGATTTGTCTGACCGGTGTGACCATCATTGAGTTTTGTATAAATAAGCTGCTCTCCAACACTCTTTGCACAGTTCAAAACAACTGCATCAAGACAGGCCGGGTCAACATGCGGCTTATATTTTGAAAAATCATCTCTATATGATTCTACTATTTCCGATTGAACTTTGAATGTTTCAAGCATTGATCCTGAATCACTGAACGTTTTAACACATTCAGGCATTCCTCCAATAAAGAAATACCTGCGCAGTTCTTCCAGGAGCATATTCTGAACCTGTTCATCAACTGTGCGTGGGTGTTTAAGAGATTCTCTGGCTAATGATTCCCCGCGAATTGCATTGAGATACTCATAGAATGACATCGGGTAAATTTGCATGTATTGAACTCTGCCAACCGGAACTGATATTTCTCCAAAGGCAAATTCAAGCAGGGAACCGGCAGCAATAACATGGAGTTCGGGCATATCTTCGTAAAAATATCTCAGGGCCGTAATTGCCCTGGGGCAGGCCTGGATTTCATCGAGAAAGAGAAGCGTTTTTCCCGGCGTGATTGGTTTTGTAGATAATTCCAGATAATTCACTATTTTTCTCGGATCTAATTCCCCTTCAAAATAAGTGTGAAGATTGTTCATCTTTTCTAAATCGATTTTAACATAATTTTCAAATTCTTCAGCAAGAATGTTTTCTACAAGCCATGTCTTGCCAACCTGCCGTGCACCACGCAAAATCAACGGTTTCCGCCGTTTTGACTCTTTCCATTCAAGCAGCTGTTTCTCAAGTATTCTTTTCATAATAATCTCCTCGATTAATGATATTATTGCTGCACTAGATATAGAATGTCAAGGGTCTTTTTACGCTGATGATGTAGAATGTCAAGGATTATTAGCCATGCCTGACCCAAAGTCCTCTCTGTATTTGAACGGATAAGGCGTTTCAGAAGATGCTGCAAGGCTTATTGAAATGGCGCGTTTTCGCAACAGGATAGTACATCCATATTGGGAAATAGACGACTCTGCAGTGTTCGATATACTGGCGAATAGTTTGGACGACATCAGAGAGTTCATTTCAATAGTTGCGGCTTATTGTCTGAAAGGTTGATCCTTCTGGTTTCGGGACTCTTCTAGAAACCCTCAAACCTGAGACGGGAGTAATCGTATCTCCGGTTGACCAGCCATATACGTATAGACAGGGCGGCAGAGTAGAGAATCTGTATTCACTGGGGCAGATGCTGCCGTCGCATTGAAGCGAAAAGGGTGCTGCGTAAAACAGAGACAACTATATTCGGGCTTAATGGTTGCCGCATTCGATATCATCAGCACAGTAAGGTAAAATGGGCAAGTTCAAACTGGGGGTCACGCTGGACAGGGCGTTCGCTCTAGGAGCGTTTGTACTGGACCTGGTTGTGGTGTTCGTATCGCTTTTCTTTACGCACTTCCTTCGGTTTGGTAATCTATCTTCTTTATTGGACGGACATCTGCTGGGCACCTGGGCATTCTACAGCCTTGTGTTCGTACTGATCGCTGAGATGGAGGGACTGTACTTCACAAGAACTACGGTGAACAGGGGTATGCTGGGGTATCGCGGGGTTCGGGTAAGTCTGATCGTTACTTTACTGTACACTGTTGTGATGTTTCTGTTCCGTCTGCCATCGGATTACTTCATAGATAGCAGATTTATTGTGGTCATCTCGTTCTTCTGTCTGGTGGCTTTCTACTTTCTTCTTCGAGTTTTGGCATTCCCGTATGTCTTCCGGCTTCTGATGAAGCCCTTTATTAGAGACAGGCTCCGGGTGCTGGTATTCGGAGATGATGAACACTTCAGGTCGCTGCGGGTGGTGTGCATGAAGTCTGCTGTCTACCGGTGGTGCCTTGAATTGGTGCATGTGCAGGAAGAAGGGAATGGAAGCCTGGAAGAGAGGGTCAGTTTTCTTGTCCAGCAGGCGCTGGATTACGGGACGAATGACCTCTGCGTCTGTGATGACGAAGCTATGTTTGGTGATTTCGCCAGGTCAGCGTGGTCGCTGCACCAGCTTGGGATGTATGTAAGCCTCTTCAGTAATATCTTCGAAAACCTCGATTATTTTGACCCATGGCTGAGTACACGTAAGCGGGCGGCGACGATTTTCTTTACAGGGAAGATGTCCCGTTTTAGGTCGCTGGTGTGGAGAGTGGTTGAAATCGTACTTTCCTTTGCTGCCCTGCTGTTGCTGCTGCCCTTAATGCTGCTTATCGCGCTGGCAATCAAGCTGGAGAGCCGGGGGCCGGTACTGTTCCTGCAGGATCGTGTGGGGCTGGACATGAAGCGGTTTACGTTTCCCAAATTCAGGTCGATGACGTACGATCCGAAAGGTGAGCACGCGAAGGCTCACAGGGAGTACTTCGAGAAATACTCCAAAGGGAAGGCAGCCGATCCGGAGTCGGACAACGGCTTCAAACTGAAAGACAAATCGCGGATTACCAGGATGGGGAAGGTGCTGCGTTGGACCTCACTTGATGAACTGCCGCAGCTGTGGTGTGTTCTTGCCGGTAAGATGAGCCTTGTAGGTCCGAGGCCCTGTATCCCCTACGAGCTGGAGCATTACAGTGACTGGCAGAAACTGCGGTTCACCGTGAAGCCCGGGCTTACCGGAATATGGCAGGTGTACGGCAGAAGCAGGCTTCCGATGGATGCCGCGCAGTTCATGGACTTCTGCTATGTAATGAACCGTTCTGTTGGCCTGAACGTCAGGCTCATTCTAAAGACAGTGCCCATTATGCTGATAGGCCGGGGCGGCGTGTAGAGATACCGGGCTGAAGGGAATGAACTGACCGCAATTATGCAAATGATGAATCATGGCGGTAAGAGAGATCAGAAGCGGAGAACCGTTGGAAGAGCACTCATAACAGTCATCCTGATTGTGGCAGTTGTTTACCTGGCAATCTGTGTCTACATGTATCTGAATCAGAGGGCTTTCATCTACTTCCCGCAGCCCGGGGTAGAGTGCACCGCAGAGAAGTCCGTAGAGATACGGAGCGGTGAAATCACATTGCGGGGATGGGTATTGAACGAGGGCAGTGACGAGGCCGTCATTTACTTCGGTGGAAACGCCGAGAGGCCTGAATCGAGTATCACTGACTTCAGACGAATCTTCGCTGATCAGACAGTTTACCTCATCAATTACAGAGGATATGGGGAGAGCGAAGGCAGCCCCACGGAGGAAGGTCTGTACGCAGATGCACTGGCAGTCTATGACCACGTATCACGGAATCATTCGAAGGTTACTATCATCGGCAGAAGCCTCGGCTCCGGTGTGGCGACCTACCTGGCGACTCAAAGAGGGGTAGATGGGCTGGTGCTGATAGAGCCATTCGACAGTATCGTGAACGTGGCGTGCGCAGCGTACCCGGTTTTTCCGGTGAAGTACATGCTGAAGGACCGCTACGATTCCGCAGGCAGGGCCGGCAGCATCACCGCAGAGACTCTTATCATTATGGCAGGGAAAGATGAGATAATCCCCGCATGGTCAACTGAGAGTCTAATCTCGGAGTTCGACCGGGACATCCTGGAAGTAGTCATCATAGAAGACGCGACTCATAACGACATACAGAATTATCCGCAGTACTACAGGCTGCTGGGGGAGTTTGTCACTTATGAATGATACCGTCAGGCGGTGTTGCTAGGGGTCATCTGCTAGGGGTCAGGTCTTGCATTCATGCATTATTATCATATTACATATTATACTATCTATATAATTTACTATATGGCTTTCAGAATAATTACTCAAAATTCTCCCATGGCCTCTGTCCTGAGTATCATCAAGCTCTAGGGTAAGGACTTTGCACCGGGAACTGTAGGATCTCACGGCTCTCCACTGACGTTTCACTGCATGTTTTCAATATAGATAATTCTGAACCTTGCAAATCAGGGTATTACACTCCATATTTACAAGCATGATACACAGAAGGATAACTGAAGAGCTGCAAAGCAGGCTGAAAGACTGCGCCGGTTCTGGACGATGCTTGCCCACAACCAGGGAGGATTGCTGAATACAACGGCTCTTGCCAGAAACATGGGAGTAGACGTTAAAACCGCTTCAGGGTACATTGATCTGCTGCTTGTTTTCCCCGACGGCGATAAATGGGCCATTGAGGTAAAGAGAAGCCTTTCTCCCAAACCGGGAAAGGGGTTTTACTACTCCTGTGATGACATTCAACCCGTAAAAAAGTTCATCGTTTATCCAGGCAGGGAAAAGTATCCCATAGGCACTGATATTCAGGTGATATCTCCCTCAGATCTATGCGATGAATTGACCAATTCCATGTGAATCCAACCATACAAATCTGGGATTACTGTTCACTGTTTTGCAGGAGCAGTGATCCCGTCATTCTCTCACTGTATTTACAATTACTATCCTGTTTATCTGTTCGATTTTCATTGTATTTCAGGTTTGCTGACAGATTAAGAATTAGCCCGGATCCATCACACCTTCTGTATTTAGCTGTTTGAATCGATAATTTTGATCAGTTTTGATAGCTTTTCCAGTTTCTGAGGATTTCAGGACATAATTCCACTTCAGAATGCTCGATGATAAGACAACGACAATTACTTTTCCCGATTTTTCATACACCCCTGCATCTGCCGGTGTTTCATGCTTCAGTATCTGCACAAGAACTTATTGTGTCAGGTGAATGATTCAAGAAGATTTTGATGAACTCTGTCGTACAGTAACTGATACGGATATGCACTGCTCATAGCAAGATATACGCGACGAACACTTACCCGAACTATCGCTCCGATCTTGAACAGCTTCAGACGGATTGTACTGCAAAGGGACCGGGACATCTTTGTACCTTTTAATCCCAGAGTGCGAACGGCATCCATCATTATGTATGCTATGGAAGCGAACCATAACCGTAACTGGTTGACTCGCATGTAATGGCTGCTTGTCCTGTCCGCGAACAGACAAAGCTGCTGTTCCTTTATCCGATTCTCCATCTCTCCACGGGCACAATAGATATCTTCATAAAGCTCACGAGCTTCATATCTGTCATCAGGATAGTTTGTTATTATGAACCTTGGGTTTGCTCCCTTCTCCAGATACTCTGCCTTCGCTATTATCCTTCGCCGTTTTCCATTCCAGCTGCCGTTCTTTGTCGTGTAGTAGAATTCAGTAAATACTCTCGACGGTTCTTCACTTGCTATATACATGCCTTTCGCAACCGCCATCTCAGTGCTTATGACAGCATTCAGCCGATTGTTCTTTGCCATACCGAGCAGATAGTAAATCCTGTTTTCCTCACTCCAGTCCATTATTTCATTCCGGCAGAAGCCACCGTCTCCACGAAGAAGTATTTCGGCTTTCGGGAATCTCTTCTTAAGGATCGGCACGATCCTTTCAAGATGGGGTATCACTCCGTGGGCGGCATCCGGTGATATCGTACGAAGCTCAGCAACTATGAGATGATCATTGATGAAGAAGTAGAGAGGGGTGTAACAGCTGCAGTCATAGTATGCGTGGAATCGCCCACCTTCCTGTCTGCCATGAAGAGGATCATCGGTTGAATCAATATCTATGATTATTCTTTCAGGTTCTCCTTCTCTCTCAAGAAGCTCAAGAGACAGATCTGTCAGCACCTTTTCAAGTTTGTTAAAATCGCAGAATATCTTCTGATATCTACTCGGTTCCTCAACCTCGCGAACTCCAAGTTCCAGACGACCCAACGTATGTGATGACGCAAGAGCCTTCCCCGCATCCCGTTTCCTTATCCTTTCCTTACCAGCCGGATCATTGTGACCTACCATTGCAGCAAGTGCAGGATCTCTGCGCAGAATATCGTGATCATTCAGATCTTCGTAACCGAGACAGATGCCGTAAGTAATCTGTCGCAACATGTTATCAACAGAGTGTTCCACAAATCGCTGGTCTCGGCAGTCCGTAAATGCTGCTGTAACTTTTTCTGCTATATCAAGTCCGCAATCAACCTGGCGAAGCAACATTCCCCCGGCATCAGATGTAATAATGCCTCCAGAGAAATCAGCTACGATTTCCTTCCTTTTCAGCCCTGGAAAATTGAATGAGAGTTGATTATGATTTGTAACAGTCTGTGACATTTTGAAGCTCCTTTTTATGTATTGTAATATGTTGTGGCACAACTATTATACTACATTTAGGAGCTTCATTCAACCCTTAGGTGTGATGGATCCGGGTTAGAGTATTGTATGATAACCTGGATCTTACAATCATTCTACTCACTACTCGCTACTCGCTACTCGAACGAAAGGATATCAGCATGATTAACAACAGAATTAGAATACTCAGCATTCTTGCTTTAAGTGCACTCCCTGTTCTTCTGACAGCATGTGGAGACGTTTCAGGGCCATCCCCTGTAGTTTCGCAGTGCGGATGGGCGGTCGGAAGGATGTCTGGTGGATTTGGGATGATCCTTCATACTGAAGATGGAGGAAACACCTGGACTCGCCAGGGTGATACCTCTACAATCCCGAATTCCCTTATTGAAGCTGTCAGGGCTGCCGATTCCCTCAACGCGTGGGCTGTGGGTGATCCTTCCAACGGTTTTGGTGTAATTCTCAGAACACAGGATGCGGGGGAAACCTGGGAGAGGCTTCCCCAGAGTTCGGGGATACCCAATTCAGATTTTACCGATCTCGGTGTACTCAGTGCTGATAATGTCTGGGTGACAGGCTCAGATAACACAATCATTCATACAACCGATGGCGGCAGTTCCTGGACCTCGTTGTCAGATCCGACATACGATATTTACGCCATGACCTCAATCTCCGTTGTTGATGCATCCAACATCTGGGTATCTGGCGCAACTATGGACGATGCTATCATCATCCACTCCACTGACGGCGGCACAAGCTGGACAGCTGAGGGTGATTCTGTTCTGCTGACAGGATATCCGTTGATTTCGATAAGCGCTTTCGATCAGAATCATTGCTGGACAGTAGGGCATGGCTATACATTCGCCAATACTGTTGACAGCGGTGTGAACTGGAATTTGTGCGTACCTGACTCACTTCATCGAACTCCGTTCAGTGACGATGCTAACGGTGTATGCCCCACAAGTATTAACAGAGCCTGGGTTGCAGTGGATTACGGCAAGCTCTACCTTACCGAGGATGGTGGAGACAGCTGGACACAGCAGTCGGTACCTGACATTGCTGGTGGATACTACCTGCTTCGAACATGTGCTACAGATCAGAACACCGCATGGACAGCGGGTCAGGGAGTAAGCAGCGGTATAATCATCCACACAACAGATGGCATGACATGGTCGTTACAGACAACTCCGACCAATGCAGGATTCAGTGATGTCTCATTCGTCGATTCATTCCACTAATTGATTCAAGGTCTTCTTCGTGCAGGAAGGTCAGGGATGATGACGGTTTCATGGGAGCAGCATATCCTGCTATAGTGGTATCAGTTAATCAGGTTCACACCAGTCGGAACCCAGCTGCGTTGCTCTTTCGTAATCCGCATTTGCTTTTTCAATATCTCCTGAATAAGCGTAGACCAGACCTCTGAAGTAATAGGCGTCTGCAAATTCCGGATCCAGTTCGATTGCTTTCGAGAGGTCGATCAGCGCCTGGTCGTAATTCTGAAAATTTGCGTACAGCAAGCCTCTGTTGTACAGCGAGGTGAGATGATCGGGATCGATATCTATCGCTCCTGAGTAATCGGATATCGCCTGTTCGTAGTTTTCCAATTTATCATAAGACAAACCCCTGTCGAAGAAAGCATCCGGATTGCATGGATCAAGCTCGATAACTCGTGTTAGATCGGGAATAGCACTGTCGTAATCGCACAGATTACAGTAATTCATGGCTCTGTTGTGATACGCTTTAAAGTGAAACGGTTCCAGCTCTATAGTTCTGGAGAAATCGGATATTGCCTGTTCGAAATCCTGGATATAAGAGTATGCCAATCCTCTGTTATACAGGGCAGCAACAATCTCGGGAGCGTTCATTTCGATAATGGTCGTATAGTCTGTGATGGCCCTCTCATAATCCTCAAGAGCCAGGTATTCGTTACCTCTGTTGTATATCGCGATTGTGCATCCGGGGTCGATTTCTATGGCTCTAGAGTAGTCCTCGATTGCCAGAGTGTATTCTCCCTTGAAGGAGTAGGCAAGACCTCTGGCGCCGAATCCAAGCGCATACTCCGGATCCAGTTCGGTCACTATGGTGTAGTCGGCGATTGCCAGGTCGTAATAACCGAGCATTGTGTAAACCTCACCTCTGTTATGCAGTGAGTTGACACATCCTTCAGGGTCAAGCTGGATAACCATGGAAAAAGCCAGGATCGCCTGATCGAAGTCCTGTAGATAGTAGCATGCGATACCCTTCTGGAATATTACTTCATGATCGTCCGGATCAAGCTGTATTGCCTGGTCGAAATATGATACTGCTTCTGCAAAGTTCCCCTGATCCATCTGCTCAAGGCCCAGCTCTGTCAGTTCCTCGGTCGCATCGGACGCAAATACTGCCAGGGGGGAAAGGAGAAGTACTCCCAGGGTAAACACTCTTTTAAAACAGTGTATCAGTTGCGGGTTGATATTCATCCTGGCCATCCTCCTCAGGTTATTTAACGTACCAGAGCTTCTTGCCTTTAAGAAACTCATCAATGCCTTTTCTTTTTATCACGCGCAGATTTTTGATGTGGGCTACACCATGGTTCGCTTTCAGGTCATCCAAGTGATTGCATGTCTCAAAATCAGTGCAGAGCCAGCAGCCTTCCAGTTCTTTTTTCTGACAGCATTTTCTTATCTTGCAGAGAGGGTTGCCCCCTCCTTCTCTGCAACCTTTTTTGCATCGGAGTTTCACCATGCCCCCAAGAACTTCGTAGCATTGGTTATAGTCCTTGAACGCTCTGAAGAAGGAGATTTCAGAGAGCACTTCCGCTGTTTTCTCGAACCTGACGCTTCGCAGTTCTTTCCTCAGGTCCCTGGCCAGATCAGCGATTTTTCCAGTGTGATTTGGGCATTCAGCGCAGTACAGGCCGCAGCAGGCGATCATTTCTATTTGCTCTGACATTTGCAGTCTCCTTTAACTGAATTCATTGAGTAATGAAACTATGAGTAACTATGCTGGCAAGTCAAATGCTCATCTGAGGCTTCAGATCTGCTCTGATTTGTTGACAGCTGTAACATGAACGGCTATTATGCTCTTGAGTGATGGAACAGTAAGACACAAGTAATCTTTCCTTTCTCGTGGTAAAAAGATCGTTTTTGAAGAGGTTATGGAGTATGCGGCATGCCTAACGAAGAAATCATAGCACTGGAGAAGCAACTCGAAGGACTCAAGTCGAAGCCTCCAGGCTCAGAACTTGTATCCGTGCTGAACAAACTTGCTTTCTTCGTTCTTCATTCTGATCCTCGTAAAGCGCAAGCCTGCGCTCTGGAAGCAGAGGATCTTGCAGAAAAGCTGGGATTGCCTGTAGAGAAGGCAAAAAGTCATAGAACGCTTGCAATAATCAATCTCGAAGAGGGGAATTCAGTTGAGGCGATGTCATATTGCCGTAAGTCCATGGATATCTATGAGGAACTCGGTGACAGGAGCGGCGTAGCATCCGTTTATGGTATTATGGCCAATGTGTACTGGACTCAGGGCATTATTGATGAAGCTCTTGAGAACCACCACGAATCTCTCAGGATAAAGCAGGAATGTGGCGCGAGTAAGGACGAACTTGCCCGTTGCTACCTCAATATAGGCGCATGCTACAGCAGTATGCATCGTCTGGATCGAGCGCACTCGTTCTATGAGCAGGCACTGGAAATATGGGAGAAATCCGATAATCGTGAGCAACTGTCATACGTTTACAACAATATAGGTTGTTTGTACGGAGCAAAGAAAGAACTGGAAAAGGCTCTGGAGTGCTTCCAGAAAGCCCTTGAGATCAGGGAAGATCTGGGAGACAAACAGGGTATCGCAAACACTCTGTGTAATCTGGGATGCATAAATGAAGATCAAGGCGATAGCGAATCTGCTCTGGCCTTCTTTATCAGAAGCCTCAAGCTTTATGAGGAGATCGGCAACAGAAGAGGAGTTGCCTTCACATACAGCTGTTTAGGCGGAGCATACACCGCACTGGGCCGTCTTGATGAAGCTGAGC
>JAUWMQ010000079.1 GCA_030613065.1 Candidatus Aegiribacteria sp.
CCTCATGCTTCCTTCAAGCACACCATTTCTGGATATACCCTTGCCTTGTTGGCGTTGTCCTTCCGTCCGGTAACGGCGGATTATATCGTTCCAGATTTACTCCAGAACAGCAGCGCGTGCGCCATGCCGGGCACACATGAAAGCTCCAACCGCCCCAAGGGGCGGGGTATCTATAAGTCAAACTGCAACTGTTGCTACGCCCCAAGGGGCGGGGAATTAAACCCTCCCCAGATTAAACCTGCTGCACGCTGTGGCTTCTTGATGTAAACTGGTGCCACTTCCAGTACATTCTTCAGAAGAGCGTGCCGTTTTTCTACATAGGGCTGGTACTTGTAAATCAGCAGGACATCCTTCTTCGAAGTATTCCGTTTAAGGTTCGTAACCAGAGGGAACACTCCATACCCAGTGACGATGATTAACTGACCTGAATAGTTCTTCCTCAAGGAAGATTGCAAATATTCTTCTGCATTATACCGCCATCGAGTGGAAGCAATTCGCTTTATGGTCTGACAGGGATGATTATATGCTGTTCATCAGTAATAGGCAACGAAATCCGGTACGTTATCGAAGGTCAGTCTTCCCATAAGGGCAGATGTATACGCACAGACCGCAGAGAACCGGGCAGTCAAGTTCCTTCTCCTTGCCACTGGTGTATTCCGAACACCTGCCTGTGTCGAATCGAAGGTCTCGATGTTCTCCCTTGCGGTATGATCTGCCGGTAAATGCTTCAGCGGGACATATGTCAATACATTGCCGGCACTCCCCGCACCGCTGCACAGTTGCGCCTCCGGTTGCCTTGAGGGGTGCATCAGTTAGAACGGTTGCCCATCGTACACTGGGTCCTGCCTGGGGAGTTATCAGCAGGCAGCTCTTTCCAATCCACCCAAGCCCTGCAAGATGAGCCGCCATCTTGTGTGAGAATGCTCCGTACATGCGCTTAGAATCCACCGTCTCGGAAGCTGGTACCGCCAGTGCCTTTGTACCTGCCGATTCCAGTATTGTTTCAGCGATTGAAGCAATCCTGTCCAGTTCTGCATTTGTCTCGTCATAGATGTGTCTGTACCTGACAGCGATTAGGGTACTGGATCTGCGATGAAGCTGATCGATAACTGAGTCTGGTAGCCTTATACCTATTGAGACTGCGCGAAGAAGATGTGTGCAAAATTTACTTCCCATCTTCAGAATGACTGAATGAGAAGGCTCAATATGTGCAATTCCGCAGAAATCAGCACCCTCTCTCAGTATTTGATTTCTAAGGTCCTGGAATAATACCATTCCGACTACTTTCCCTTTGTTTTCGAGCAATATGACTCTGCGTTCAACGCACTAGAATCTAAGAGAAAGACAGCTCAACCCTCCATCGAGTGCTCTGAACTCGGATACATCCACATCAATCACCTCGTAACCGGCAGCCTCAACAGTCTTTCGAGATTTCGGATAACCCTTTGGCAGGAGTACCTTTTCGTTGATCCAGATGCAATTCGCAGCATACTCCTCGTCCCTTTCGATTCTCAGGATGTTGAACTGTCGAAATTCTGGTTTTTCAATGAACTCACCACTGGCCACCAGATTGTTATGTTCAAGATAAGCGGTTCCCGTTTTCAGGTGCAGAACCTTCTCCAGCGTCAGGATAGATCCACTCAATCCATGTTTATTCAGATACCCGATAACCTGCGCGGCTCCGGCTTTATTGGTTCTTTCGGACACGCCTATATAGAAATGTGTGCCAACCATCATGATATCTCCGGCCTCCACGGTCCCCGGTTCGCAGATTTCCTCGATACTTTCGAAATACGCTGCCAGAATCTCTTTCATACCTTCGGTTTCACCCCTGCGGGAAGGCGCCCCCGGATTCGTTACAATCGCGAGAGGGGGGGTCAGCAGTGCAACATCCTCGATGAAAGTGGAATCAGGATGATCTTCGTCCTCTTTCAATACCAGCACTTCCAATCCGCATTCCCTCAAAGCATTTATATATTCTGCGTGCTGCACAAGAGCCCGATGGAAATCTGGAATCCCATGCTTCCCCGATGTAAGTCCATGTATGAGGCTTCTTCCCGGAGTACGGACTAATGCTTTTGTGAACAGGGTGGATTTGCCTCTGACCATTACCTCACCTTTTTCGAAAGATTGATGACATCCTTTTAGAGATGACACCGGAAATTACAGATACGTCCTCCGCATCAGTGTCAAATACTAAGGATTCATGCCCTTCGAGAAACACATGATCGATCAACACATCTGTCCCGAGATCATCATCTTGATCGCGAAGGCGCTTCCTCTTCTTCAGCACGGTCACAGGTGCGGTTAGTACAATATGCAGGAATCTACGATCAGTTGATCTGCATATCTTCAGAAGTTTTCTGAGAAAGAGACCCTGCCATGGCACCCACTCTAACAGAACGTCTGTCAGTGGGCATCGCAGGAGCGTGTCCAGCAAAGCCTGATTGACCGTGGTTACTCTGTTATCGAAGGGAAGATGGGGATATTCCAGCCATTCTTCATCTCCACTGATGTGCTCGATTCCTGGGAAATTCTGAAGAATCCTCCGGGCAACAGTGGATTTTCCGGCACATGGAGGACCGCTGATATATATACAGGACTTCAACTTATTGAAGCTCTCTATTTCTGCCTGAATAGACCGGCCAGGATTTCTTTTTGATGTATCGGTATTTCCCATCATAGATCCCCATTCAATCCAGTATCTCTTCATTAATCAACGATTCACTTCTCTGTTTCCCTGGATTTTGAAAGACTTTTATCCATCGAGCGACCTATTATCCCGGAGAGCAGCCTGGGGTAGATGCTCTTCAAAAATCCTACCCGCGCATTCTCAGTAAAGTAACGGGCACCAGGATCGAGCCATCCCTTGGATTTCCAGTACTCGTAATCGGCAGGAGAATATTCCTTCATTCTGCTATACACCGTTCTCATTGCGTGGAACATCAGGTGATCGTTCATTCTGAGTTTTCTTGGTGGGTTTGTCAGCATCAGCCTGTGAAGCTTTTCAGCCAGATCCCTCACCTCGCTTTTTCCCTGTTTGAATTGAGGCATTGCCGTATTCCGAGGGGGATCTTTGTGTCTTAAGCTGCCAGCGTACTGGAATCCCCATCCCTCTGAGAACATCTGTATGTATTTCAGTGTTTCCCGCAATCCTACAGCTCCGGTAACGGCAAGACCCACCGCATACTTCCCAAAATAGCTTGGACGATGAAACTTCCAGGCCAGTCGATCGACAAGTAACTTCATAAGATAGGAGATGTGCATCGAGTAGACCGGTGTAGCGAAAACGACTGCATCCGCTTCCTCGATCTTTTCCCTGATCAGTTTAAGATCATCGCTGATGGGGCAGGATTCCTCTCCTTTACTGAAGCAGAGGAAACAACCTCTACATCCTTCCAGTCGGATCTCACAAAGGGGAATGTGAGTGAATTCAACGTTACCAAGATCAACAACTGCCCTCTCGAAATCCTCAACTCTATCGTAAGTATTCCCCCTGTGAGGACTGCCCTGGATCGCAATCACCTTCATATTTCATTACTTTTTTTTGCATACTGGTCATTATTTCTTCAAGTCGCCTGAATCAATCAAGATCATCGGTGGGACCTTCTGCCCAGACCATAAAGCCTTCGAAGAATGAATCAATAGGACAATGGATTCTCCACAATCCCATGACCTGCTCATGAAGCAGCCCATTCGACCCGATAAACCTCAGATTCCCTCCTGAAAGTGACCATACGGCCTGAGATACCCGCAGTCAAACATCGTTGCTGACAAATGCGCACCTGGAACACGGTATGAAGGTACACACCCCCCTGAAGCCGGATTCGTGAATTATTACCCAACCTCTATTTCAGGAACATCGTCTTTCCAGGGAACGTAGTCTGCACAAGGTTCGCAGACCAGTTCCAAAGGCACAGGCGGAGGTCTGGGGTCCTCCCAGAGATCGAGGTGTTTCAGGATGCGCCTTATAACAGAAGGCTGTTCTATGAATGAGATGACCTGCTTCGCGCCCTTCTTTGGTATGTGTGCTGTTATACGTGCTATCCATTCCAGGTGATCTGCAACGTCGAAGTTCCTGGCAAGAGTGGGGTGAAAATGCTCACCTTTGTAGACCACACTCTTTGAGTTCTCGTTGAAGCTCATCCTCTCAAGTGAGAATGGTGCACGTGATATGTATTCGCTGAGGGTCTTTCGACCGTTTGTATCATCAGCTTTTATGGGCTTGCCGCACCGAATCCTGGCAAAGCCGTAGTGAGGATCACCGCATTGCAGGTACTTAACAACAACCTCATCGGTGACCGGACGCCAGAATCTGTAGCGATTGCATAATTCGGAGCATATTTACCACCAATTCCGGAGTTATGTTTCCACTTATTCCGGGGCAAACTTACCACTGATTCCGGAGTTATCTTTCCACTGATTTTGCTCCAATTGTTTCTCAGATATCTGAAACATTCCAGTTAAATAATTTGACGTTGCGGAAGTTGCACAGGATAGCATCTTCAGGAAAAACCTGGAGGTGCAGATGTCACGAAAGAGGATTGGATTGCAGAAGATACGCGAGATACTACGACTTCACTTTGAGAACGGTTACAGTGATCGGCAGATAGGTCAGATGTGCAGAATATCACATCCAACCGTAAAGAAGATTTGTTCACAGGTACTCAAGGCCGGTTATACCTGGCCTTTGCCTGAAGACCTTGATGATGCGGAGCTTGAGCGGATCTGTTATCCGCCAGTGAAGACATAAAGGATGACAGATCTCCCACGGAAAAGTGATCCCTTGAAAAAAATGATATGGTCAGTCATCCTCGCCATAGCGGTATACACTGCCATCGTTTTCTTTTCCGATGCGAAAGAAGTGGGCAATGACTTATCGGGCATTTCCCTCTACTGGATACCCCTTTTCCTTTCACTGTCACTTCTGAACTACCTGCTGAGATTCTTCAAATGGCAGTACTTCCTTGGAAGGATCAATGTACATATCCCAGGGAGGGAGAGCCTTGCAGTATTCGTCGCGGGTATTTCAATGACTGTTTCACCCGGCAAACTTGGCGAACTCCTGAAATGCTACCTGCTGAAGGACAGCAGGAACATCCCCCTCTCAAGAACATCTCCTGTGGTGGTAGCCGAACGGATAACGGACCTGATCAGTATGATTTTCATCGCTATGATCGGCCTTGTGCTTGTTCAGCACAGAGGAGCAATGATAGCGGTAGGGGCGGGAATTGTATTCGTCCTTGCGTTAATGATCTTCATCCTGTGGGAGAAGGCTTTCGGATTTCTTACCAACCTCCTCTGCAGGATAAAACCGGTTGATAAACACCGCGGGAATTTCGAAAAATTCCACAGGAACTGCTTCTCTCCTGGATATTTAAAGCCTCCTGATTTCAGTTCCCATCGGAATTCTGTCATGGGGCGCGGAAGCTCTTGTACTCTGCCTGGTATCCATGTCTCTGGGAATAGAGCCCGGGCTTTCCGTCGGTCTTGCCCTGCTCGCACATTCAGCGGGAACCATAGCGGGAGCCGTCTCCATGATACCCGAAGGTCTCGGCCTGACAGAAACAACCATAGGAGCCATTCTCATAAGTGTTATGCCGGAATCCGATGCGGCGGTAACAACCCTCATCATGCGTTTTGCCACTCTATGGTTCGCCGTCCTGCTTGGAATCATCGTACTTGGTGTCATTAAAAAGAAAAACAGATTAATTTGAACATACAGATGCGAAACTGAATATCAACATATAAGAATCAGTTTTTTTACTTCTGTGGATTAGCTGCTTCATAAGCAGAACCGCCGGAAAATCCATTGTCATAGCGCGCCGGTCTGGTAATTCACTCAGGAAGTTTCAGTTCTTTTGCAAAATCTGCAAGCAGTTCCTTTTCAGCTTCACCTTCTTCAGCACTGGCTGAAAGCCTCTCAATATCCGAGAAGATATTCCGTCTGATCTTAATTGGAAGGCAAGATGCGCGGTAAATGGATTTTCGCAGCTTCTTTTCCAGATCAAGAGAATTGAAGTTTCTTGTGAATTTGATTGCTTCACTTGCTGCATCATCACCAAAAGTTTTTTGAAGCAGCACCTGCTCCTGTTGATTGAGCTTTCCGTCCGCCAGAAAGAGAGCCAGTGTTCCCCACAGAACAGCTTCGGATGCCGCGGCCTCGTTTATCTTAGCCAGATGGAATCCACCGACAGCGGCAAGTTCCTTCTGTATCTTTTTATCGAGCTTATCCCATTCCAGAGGGGCTTTTCCCTTTTTTCCGGTGAATTCGTAGTACCGGTCACTCATCTCGAACCAGAGGAGAGCTCTGACTCTTGAAGTGATCACAGGATGTGTGGACAGCAATTGATACTTTGACCCTCCCATATCAACCAGTTCCCTAGCCTGATCAAGGTAGGTGGCCAGGTCGAATCTGATGTGTTTATCGCTCAATCCTGATGCCAGCTTAAGCATTCCCCTGAATGAGGATTCCGTTGAACCGCAGGATATGAAACCTATTCTATCTGCGCTTATTTCCCTTGACCGCGAAAGAGCAAGCAGGTTGAAATTCTCCAGCGGGGAAGCCTCAGGTTTCGGCGATGGATAGCACAGATGACCGAACAGGGTGTGGGATATTTCATGTCCAACGATGAATCTTATCTCGCTGTTACTGAACCGCTCTATCAGGCCGGAGCTGAGCGCGAGAGTCACCGTTCCTCCGGGCCCCTCACCGAAGCTGTAAGCCTGGCCCTCGGCAGAGCTGAAAACGTATCCTTCGATCGTTCGGTCGGGGATAAGTTTCTCTCTTACATTCTCGATTATTTCAGCGATATCCGGAAAGAGTTCCGGCACGATGAGAACCGAATGGGACAGGTTCCGGCTTCTTACATCGATCTGCTGTTCTTCTACGATTTTCTCGACGGAGCTGAAACCGTACTCCTCGAGGGAATCATTACTGAATCTGAAATCCTCGATCTGAAGGGGCAGCTTACATCGTTTCATCACTGCCTTCGAGGAGAGCCATTTCATTTGCAATGAGTTCCTGCATCTGCCGCGCCTGCGCCTGCTTCTCAGGGTTGGAATGTGTGGCCAGAGCTCGCCACTTTCTGTTTTCCTGCCTGAGATGTTTCCTTTTCTGCTCGACTGTCCATGATTGTTCTAAACCGAGAATAGTGTTGACATCCTCGGTTTCATGAATGCTTACCGGAAGAATCTTATCAATCATGGTTCTGAAGCGGTCACTGTCTACCCCAAGACTCTCGGCGAGGGAGTAAACCAGGTTAAGCTCAATTTCCATGGCTTCCCCGTCTGCGCTGGCCACCTTCAGACAGAGTTCGAGTATATCGTACTTGTCTCCCATTGATGCAGCGGGGATAGGATTCATCTCTATCAGATCGTTGCAGAGATGAATGATATCTTCAGGAGCTGCAGATCCGGAGGCCGTCATTGCGTCCTCCACGGCTTTGTTAAGTTTCTGTTTCACCTCCTGTTTCTGTGAATCCACGCTGCTTGCGATTCTCTTCTGTATCCAATCCTTGACAACCCTGCCTTCGGTTCCCGCGAAACTTCCGTCCGCAGCACTTACCGAGACGGCCAGCTTCACTGCGAGTTCCGCAGCTCTAAGCCTGCTCTTCATACTGTCCAGGTACCCGGGCTGCTTATTCACGAAAATAACTTCCGATTGCGCGTCGACCAGTACCGTACCATTCAGAGCTGTCATAGAAACTGTAAACAGCAGTACCCTCCTGCCCCTTGCTGGGAAGGTCATGGTTTCAATCGGTATGGATAATAATGGCTGCCAGTCGGAGAGAAGGGACATCATGAAAGGCAGAGTATCCATGGTTGAAGAGTAGAAGGCAGTTGTATTCTGATACTGAAGAGTGTCAATGGAACAGAGGACCGGCTTCTGGTCATCCCTGCCATTGGTGATATCAAAGAGTGTGATTGTTTTGAATACAGGACAGTTATTCATTGGCGCATTTATCGCCCCCTGCATCTGAACTGTGAAAACCTCCAGCTTGATATCATCGTAATCCTTCATCTCGGTGTAGACATGTGTCTGGAAGACAATTGTTGATGTTTCAGGTCTCGGTTCGTTAACCGCACCTTTACTTGATGGATCTGTTTTGTTTGCAGAGTCCGCCACCCCGGCAACGATTCCAATAACAACAATAAGCAGAACTATGCCGCAGCAGATCGGGGGAGCCATGGAACTGAGCATGAAAACCGCTATCAAAGCTGCCTCCTATTCAACCTGGAAGACCCGGAGAGTAGACTTTCTCCGCTCCACCTCGGACTGGGACATCTGTCCCGCTTGTGTGTCTATGTCCATTTCAAGCTTCCTGCCTGACTCCTCATCCTCGAATATACAGTGCATTCTCTGGTTTGTATCGTAACTGTAGCGAACCTTGACCGGCTTGCCGGTATCCCTGTTGGGGGGAAGATCAAGGTGACCGATGGATACGATATTCACAAGATCGGGATCAGTGCTTTCAATGACATGCTGGGTAACTTTGGCTTCTATTATTATCTGACCCCTGGCTGCAGTGTAGTAGGTTCTCTCAACTTGGCATGGCAGTGTTGTATTCTTCGGGATAAGGACATCATTTGCGAGAATCTGTCTTCCAGTCTCCTCATCGATTGTTGCGATTATAGTTCCATAACAGTGTCCGCACACTTCCTTGAGCTTGATATCTCCAAGTCCCGCAGCTACTCCGCTTGGAACCTTGGATGAATCCTTTTCCATCAGCTTCAGCCCTGCATGGAGAGCCGCCCCCAGAGCAACGCATTCATCCGCGTTCACTGCAACTGTAGGGGGTTTACCGAACATTTTTTCGAGTCTCTTCTGGATAACAGGTATCCTGGTGCTTCCTCCCACAAGCAGTACCCTGTCAATCTGATTCGGTTCGAGTTTGGCTTCATCAAGCACATCCTCCACAAGCATGTCTATCCTGGCTGTAAGGGGTGAGATCAGTTCCTCGAATTTTCCCCTGCTTAATTCGTGCTTGAAGCTCCCTTCATCTCCTACAAGAAGTGTTTTCACAGATGGACGCTTTGAAAGGGATTTTTTAGCGTCTTCAGCCTCTATCTCGTACCTTGCCCGGTCTTCAGGAGTTGGAAAGAGATCTCCCTTCTTCTCTCTGCTGTATACATCCTTGAAATTCTCAAGCAGTTTCTGGTCGAACTCATACCCGCCCAGCTGATGGTCACCTGTGGAGCAGACGATATCGATCTTCTTTCCCTGAACATTCATAACCGTAACGTCGAAAGTGCCGCCGCCCAGATCGAATACAAGTATCTTTCCCGATACATCGTGTTCTGATGCATAAAACAGAGCAGCAGCAGTCGGCTCATTGACTATTCCAATTACATTAAGACCCGCCATCTTACCTGCATCCATTGTTGCCTTCCGCCGGATTTCGTCGAAATAGGCCGGAACCGTAATGACAACATCGGAAATCTCGCCCACCTGCTTCGAGCATTCTTCTTTCAGTTTGCGAAGAATAAGTGACGAGAGTTCAGCGGGAGTCCACTTCTTTCCCATAACTTCCTGTGGGTAGAAAGGATCTCCCATATACCGTTTTACCCACCGGGCTGATCTTGTGACATCGTCCGCTCTGGCATTAATGGCCTCACGTCCCACAAGCACAGTATCCTGACTGTCATCGGGGAAATAAATTGCTGAGGGTGTGATTCGATCGCCATCGGAGTTTGGAACCGTTTCAGGCTTTCCAATGCTGTTGAGAATTGCCAATCCCGAAAAGGTTGTTCCCAGATCTATGCCTGCAATATTAATCAATGTCATCACTTCCTTCAGATTGTTTCTCGTAGAGTCTTACTTTTGCTGGGCGAATGAGCTTTTGATGTTCGTCACTAATGTAATACTGATAACCCGGATTCACCACCTGCGATATATGTCCTGACACTCCCTTTTCACAGGAGTCTTTCCCGACAACTTCCGCTATTTTCTCCTGGCCTGAATAGGGAGTATCAACCTCGGGTTTAAACTGTTCAATACCGCTTCCGTCAAGAGCGAACACAAGCTGGTCGTATATCATCTCCAGATCCTGCCGGTGCGCATCAGTTGCTTCCTTTGAGCTGTTTATGCGTTTTTCAACATCGTCAATGCACCTTATTATCCTCTGACAGAAATTTTTCAATACGGTCCAGTCATATCCGTCCTGTAGCCTCTTGACCATGTTTTGCTGTTTTGCGAGATAATCCCTCAGACTCGAGACTTGAGAGAGGAGATCCGCTGCAGAGTTGTCAGACCGCTTTGCGCAATCTCCCGCCGATCTGAGGACTGTTAGTATCTCGAGATTTTGTTTCTCAAGTCCTGTCTGCAGCAGCCCGTTTATATCAGCTATCTGGCCTTTCGTATCGTTTATAAGATTTCGCAGATCTTTGGAATTCTTCTTGAACATGATTTCCAGATTCTTAGACAATTTCTTGAACTGTTTCGCGGAAAGCATAACTCCTGCCTTCCCGGATTTTTCAGCCTTCTCTGATTTACCAGCCATATACTATCCTCTCCTATACTGATGAAGGTGAAGCGAAATCAGACCTGCTGCAATAACCCTGCACAATCCGATCAAACCAAGGTTGTATCAGACGAATACTGATCAGCTTTGTTGAATGATAATATTGAATTGTATCAGGTTCTGCCAATTTCTGAGAATCGGAAAATATATCTGAACATATCCATTCGTTTCAGATCTAATCGATAAATCCCAAAAACATTAATAACTATCATGTTACGATAGGTTGTACACGAAGCATATCGATTGACTTGCAGAGAAGAAGGCTCAGTCCTGTTCCGCACATGAAGCCGGTTCCCATCTGAAGAAGAGGTGAAGTATTAATTATAGCCGTAAATTCAAGTACCCACTGCAATCCCATAATGAATGTAACCAGCAGGGAAGCCAGAACGACAGGCTTCCATTTCAGTCTTTTTCGAAACAATGGGAAGAACAAAGCGCAACCGAGAATAATGGAAATATACAATCCGCTGCACCTGATACATACTGCAGCCGGTTGACCGAACAGCACAGGGCATCGATCCGATTCACCATGACATAGTATTCTGTATACAGAGCGTATGGAATCCGCAGTTCCTTCGCACGAGAACCGCTCCAGGATTGGAGGCAGCAGACCGATCAGCCAGATTGCCAGAAAGAACATTGCGATCAGGAAAGCCAACACAGGATAACGATTGTTTTCCAGCTGCAATACTTCCTCCGTTTTCATTTTTCAAGTGTATTAGAGAAGGTGTTGTATTCTGATCTCGATCGGATAGTTCATATTTTTACTGTTGCATAGGAAATATACTCAGCCCATGGGCAAGTAGAATCCTCGAGAATGGAATTCCGCATGATCATGGTTTTCTCATCATGAATAGTCATGTATGGATAACAAATTCGGCAATTCAGTCCGGTGACATGGAGGCAGGTGTTCACTCCATTACATGGGACGGGTCAGGCAGCAGAGGCAGACCTGTACCGAATGGTCTTTACTTCTTGAATCTTTCAACACCCGAGGGAATACGCACTCAGTCTTTCGTAATTCTCAGGTAGTTTTTTAGATAACAATGAAGGGGCGGTCAATCGACCGCCCCTCAATGAGAATGAGAGTTCTGAATTTACTCTTTTCCGCCACCAATGAAGCGATAGACTACTGCACCAAGCAGTCCACCGGCAATTGGTGCCAACCAGAAAAACCAGAGCTGCTTCAAAGCCCATCCGCCTGCAATGATGGCTACACCGGTACTGCGAGCGGGGTTGACAGATGTGTTGGTCACCGGAATGCTAATCAAGTGGATCAGTGTGAGACAAAGACCGATGGCAATCGGAGCGAGACCTTTGGGTGCCCTTTTGTCTGTTGCTCCAAGAATCACTATCAGAAACATCATTGTCATGACAATTTCTGTGATAAGAGCTGCAGTCATGGAAAAACCACCGGGAGAGTGCTCACCGAATCCATTCAATGCAAAACCGTTTGAAATATCAAAGCCGGGCTGCCCGCTTGCAATAGCAAAAAGAACTGCACCAGCGGCAATTGCACCCAGAATCTGCGATACAATGTAAGGAAGCAGTTCTTTTCCTGGGAAACGTCCTCCTGCCCACAGGCCGAAAGAAACAGCGGGATTAAGATGACAGCCTGAAATGTGACCGATTGCAAATGCCATTGTGAGAACCGTTAAACCGAATGCCAGGGATACACCAAGAAATCATATTCCCATACCGGGGAAGCCAGCAGCTAGTACGGCTGCCCCGCATCCTCCCAGAACCAGCCAGAATGTTCCAAAAAACTCTGCACCATACTTCCTCATGAAAACTCCTCTCTGTTTAATACGAAAAACCAGTAAAATTCTGCAATAACATTTATGTTTTTGTCAGTTGTGTCAATGGTCGAGTCATTACAGTTACAGGGCAGTCATCTGATCGAAGAGAGACCCCAGAGAAGCATTCGATGTTCCGAGGTTTGAATTGTTAACAGTTCCGGTTTCTACGGGAGTGATGAACTTTGGCTTTGAATGGTCTTCTTTCAAGGCACCGAAAATGTCGTACTTTGACGGTTGGGCGAATGATATCAGAATGATGAATGCTTTTTCAGCGTTCGATTTTGAAATTCTTCTCAACTCGGCTGCCGAAAGAGAAAGCAATTCATCAAGAGGACTTGTCCCACGGGGCTGCAGCTCACTGATTCTGCCGAACACCCGGAGCCGTCTCCATGATACGCGGAGGTCTCGACCCAACAGATAAAAGTTATATTGTTTGAACTCAGAAGTTCAAATGTCATCCTGAATTTAAAAGGCTTCAATTGAAAAATCAGTATCGATAAGCCGATAAGCATTGACATATTGTACGTCAAGTAAGAACCACATTGATACATTCGGGGAGGATATGAAATGAAATTAATCAAGCTTGCATTAGGGGTTCTGAAATCAATAGGACAATGGATTCTCCACAATCCCATGACCTGCTCATAAAGCAGCCCATTCGATCCGATAAACCTCATATTCCCTTCTGAAAGCGACCATACGGCCTGAGATACCCGCAGTCAAACATCGTTGCTGACAAATGCGCACCGGGAACTTAACAACAACCTCATCGGTAACCGGACGCCAGAATCCGTAGCGTTTTGAGAAGCGATCGTCATACACATTTCTGAACTCTTTGTAATAGCCATCCAGTAATCT
>JAUWMQ010000114.1 GCA_030613065.1 Candidatus Aegiribacteria sp.
CCTCATTGCGGAGAAGAACTGGTGCTTGTTCGCATCCTGCAGCCCCAAAGGGGGCCTCCGTGAAAGAATTACATACTCTTTCTGTATTGTACAAGCTGCTAATTGTGCTCATGAAGCGGCCAGGGACGGGTTTACCCTTTGAAATTCAAATTACCATTCAAAGAAATATCACTGTCTATTTGTATGAAGAAATCGGTCTGGATCTACATTCTACGATTCAATTGTTGACGGGTTTAGCCCTTTTTGATCAATGTCTGGTAAGAACGCTCATCACACGCCATTAATAGAAAATACAAAGAGAAGCTTCGCTTAATTCAACACAGGGTTGCAGCCGCACGCGGGGCGTGCGCTACCAACCCTTTACTCGTTGGCGGAACTATTTCCGACTTGTAACCATAACGTTTTCTACTAATAGTACTTACCGGTCTTTTTCTTGGCACGTTGTTTTCCGTGTGCTTTTCTATTTTTTTCGGCGACGGCTTTTTTGTTCGATGGGCCCGATTTCCGATTGTTCTTTTGTGCTCAAGCCGGCGCCGTTCCTGCTCGTCAACAATTATTATACCGACTCTTCTAAACTCAGCAAAAATTCCATTGTCTGAAGATGTGTTGGTAATTTACCTGAGTCAATGGGTACTCTCATGACATAATAAGTAAACATAAGTATACTAAACCATGGAATTCCCTTGGGTTAGCGGAAGCTGTTAAAGTGGGAGGTTTTGAGATGAAGGAGTATTTGAAACTATATGAGGGTGATTAATTGGGAAGATCTTAGTGCGGCAGCCAGCTGGTGACGGTGGTGTTCCTTCTTGGACTTGTACTTAAAACCGAAATGTACTGGAGAGAAGTTTCGCCGGAAGTGACAGTCTATTAATAAGGGCTTAGATTATCCTGATCACAGAAGAACTATCATGGAGGTTATCTTAATGCATCCAGTACTGTTCAAAATCGGTTCTCTTTCAGTCAATTCCTACGGGCTCATGCTTGCTATATCCTTTGTCCTGGGGCTATGGCTTGCAGCCAGGAGAGGAGAGGCTGTCGGCGTTAAGAAAAACGATGTGTACGATCTCGGAATACGCTTGATGATAGCAGCAATTGTCGGTTCCCGCCTTTTTTATGTAGCAACTCATGTTTCCGAATTCCAGGGACACTGGATTGACATAATTGCCATATGGAAGGGACTATACGGACTGAGTATGCTTGGTGGTGTCGTTCTTGCGGTTGCAGTCGGGTTCTATACCGTCTGGAGGAAGAAACTCCCGGTATGGGAACTTTCCGATGCGATTATTCCATCATTTGCTCTGGGGATCTTTGTAACGAGAATAGGGTGTTTCTTCAATGGCTGCTGCTTCGGTTCTGAGACATCATGTTTTCTGGGAGTAGCATTTCCCGATCTGGCGATGCCCTATTCGGGTACCGGGATGATACCGGGTGCTCATATTAACCCTACTCAGCTTTACAGCTCACTGGCGGGACTGTTTATGGTGATCGTTCTGCTCTACGCAGATCGCCGAAGGCATTTTCCGGGTTTCATATTCGCTTTTTTCACAGGATTATACGGGGTCACAAGGTTCGGCATTGAAGAGTTTCGGTATTTCGACCATGAACCGAATCTGCTCTTCGGGTTCAGTAACATCGCAGGCAGGTCAGGGATAACCGACAACCAGCTTATCAGCCTGATAATGCTTGTTTCCTCCATTCTGCTTGGGATATGGCTGTATCTCCGCTATCGAAGAATCTCCTCAGTCTCTTCCTGAAGCACGTCTGCCCGGCATGCGGCTCCAGCATTCGGGACAGTGATTTGTTGTGCTCCTGGTGTGAACTGAGGATAGACCGCTGTAGCGAGATTCACTTGAGCAGCACAGGTACTCCATATTCTTCTGACCATCTGAAAACTGATATGACAGGCGTTCCCGTTTATTCAGCCGTTATGTACAGAGGGCTTCCAGGTGAGATTGTTGTCAGGCTGAAATTCAACGGTGAACGATACCTGGCCACCGTAGCGGCATCCATGATTATGCGCTATTCAATGAAGCTACCCGGACCAGGTGATATCCTGGTGCCTGTTCCAGCGGGGAGAAAAAGAAAAAGGGAGCGGGGGTACAACCAGGCCGCTCTGATTGCCGTTGCACTGTCGTCAAGATCTGGCTGCAGAAGCCTTGATATTCTTGTTAGGGATGATAGCCCGTCGCAAGTGGGATTGTCTCCATCTTTGAGAAGACAGAACGTCGCAGGTATCTTTCGAATGAAAGACCGGTGCAGGATACCGGGCGGAGCTGACATCTGGCTTGTGGATGATGTTGCAACAACCTGCAGCACCATTGACAGCGCAGCTGGAGTGCTGCTGAATTCAGGGGTCCGAAGCGTCAACGGACTCACTCTGACCTACCGAAAAAGGATGACTGATAGTATTATTCATCGATGAATTACGAGTTCAGTGGAGGGAGCTGATATGGCTGAAGAACTGACTTTCAATGTAAAAGATATTTCCGCATGCACGAGGTACGGTTTCAGCGCAAGAAAGATCTGGATATTCTTTAAAACACTTATTCTCTCCTGGGTCATATGGGACTTCTTCGTCTACCTGGGTTATTTTGCCGCTGGTTGCGATCTGGCAGCGAGATGGAGCCAGAGCCGTCTTCTTCCACTTCCCGGAGCTCTGTTCTGGATGGATACTGTACCGGTCATTCTTCTTGCTGTAGGAGTTGTACTGATAATCTACGTGATGATGCGCGGATCGCTAATGGTTTCCAGGATGACGTTCCAGCAGATCCGGGGAGATGATTTCTTTTCAGTCTCCGATGCGGCTGCCTTCGCTAAGGGGCATGCAGTGCCCCTTATCACGATTCCCTTGATGCTTGCCTTGATTCTGTTCCTCATTTACGGAGCAGGTGCCTTGACGGGTCTGATATCCAGGGTACCTGCCGTTGGATCAGTTGCTGTTTCGCTGCTTTCAATACCCCTCTGGGGAGTTATGCTTCTTGGAGTACTAACTTTACTTGCACTGATCCTCTCCCTGGAACTTCTGCCTGCTGTAGTAGCCTGCACAGGGGGCGATTCATTTGAATCTATCTTCGAAGTCTTCTCTACACTTACATCCCAGTCCTGGCGGTTGTGTCTATACTGGCTGCTTTCGATTCTGATTATCGTCCTGGGAGGAGCAGTCTTCCTGTTAATTTCATCTGTTGCGGTCAGCTTTCTATCTCTTTCAGTTTCTGCCGGTGCGGGCAACAGCGGACTGGTCACTGCGCTTGCATCGGGTCCGCAGCTGCTGGCTCCAGAAGCGCTTCCCTTTTTCTCCGGGTTACTGGGGCAGCAGGGAGATGTCCAGGTCTGGTCAGGCCTTGCCGGTATTCTGGCAGGAATCAGCGGAACCGCCATATTCCTTATAATCATATCGTATCTCCTGTCCAGTTACTCGTCCGCCTGGACACTTATCTACGTTGTACTTAAATACAGAAAAGACGGAGAGGATCTGATGGAAAGGGCTGACCTGGAAGAGCAACGGGAATTTGACCGCATATATGGAAATTCCGGACAAGATTCAGAGGATAGATGAAACAAACGGAAACAGATCTGTTCGGATGAGCACTGCTGTCGATTTTGTTCATTTGCACCTGCATTCGGAATACAGCCTTCTTGATGGCGCGATCAGATTTGACCGCCTGGCGGCGTATCTTGTCGAAAATGGAATGAATTCAGTGGCGGTAACTGATCACGGCTCTCTTTTCGGTGCAGTTCAGTTCTTTGATAAGATGGCGGAAAAAGGCATTCATCCTGTTCTTGGCATGGAAGCATACCTTGCGTATCCATCCATGAACGAGAAAAGCAGAGATAGTAAAAGGTACCACCTTACACTTATAGCGAGGAATGCCACCGGATACAGCAACCTTTCCAAGCTTTCATCAGCCAGCTATATCGATGGCTTCTACTACAAGCCCAGAATAGACAGAGAACTTCTGGCAGAACACAGCGAAGGCCTGCTGATAGGTTCCGCCTGTCTTCAGGGAGAAGTAGCTCAGCATCTTCTTGCGGGTCGAAGAAAAGAAGCGGTTGATGCGGTACGTTTCTATCAGGAAATTGTCGGCAGGGATAACTTCTTCATAGAACTCATGGATCATGGACTGAACGACGAGAAGATCATTCTACCTCTGCTTGCCGAAATTGCAAAAGAGACAGAGGCCCTGGTGGCGGCAACCAATGACGCTCATTACCTGAGGAAGTCGGATCACGAAGCGCACGAAGTGCTCCTGTGTATTCAAACTGGAAAAAACCTTGATGACCCGGGCCGGATGCGTTTTGAAACCTCTGAGTTTTACGTGAAAACACCCCTGGAGATGCAGAAGCTCTTCAGCTGGATCCCCGAAGCGGTCACAAATACAGTGAGAATTGCTGAGAAATGCGATTTCGTACTTAGTCAGGGAGAAATCCTGCTCCCGGAATTTCCCCTTCCCGAGGGTGAGCACAACACGCAGGAATACCTGAGAAAGCTATCTCGCGAGGGACTGACTAATCGTCTTGAAAGAAAGCCTGAAAGCAATGAACTTGAAAGACTCGATTACGAACTGGGAATTATAGGGGATATGGGCTTCCCCGGATACTTCCTTATCGTATCGGAATTTATGAGGTGGGCAAGATCCAACAACATACCCGTAGGCCCCGGAAGAGGTTCCGCGGCTGGAAGCCTTGTTTCCTATGCGCTTGATATCACCGGTATTAACCCGCTGAATTACGATCTGAGTTTCGAACGTTTCCTCAATCCAGCGAGAAAGGAAATGCCAGATATCGATCTTGATGTATGCTGTGAACGTCGTGGCGAGATCATTGATCACATCATTGAAATGTACGGCAGAGAGAATGTCTGCCAGCTGATAACATTCAGCAGAATAAGAAACAGGTCGGTGGTGCGCGACGTAGCAAGGGTCATGGGGATGAGCGTATCGGAGGGGGATACCCTGGCAAAGCTGGTGGCATCGGCTCCGGACCCGAGCGCGCCACTTCCCATTGTTGTAAGCAGTGTACCGGAGCTTTCCAGAAGAGTGAAGGATGAGAAGGACATAGAAAAACTGTTCGAATACAGTTACATACTTGAGAATCTGGCAAGGCATTCCGGCGTACATGCTGCTGGTGTGATAATTGCTCCCGGCAATCTCAAGGAATACGTTCCCCTCTATTCTGCCAAAGAGGGTATTACAACGCAGTACGAAAAGAAAAGCGCGGAAAAAATCGGTCTTCTGAAACTTGATCTTCTTGGTCTTCGGAACGTTACTGTTATTCATAGAGCTCAGAAACTTGTCCGCATGAAAGAACCGGAGTTGGAAGTAACTGAGCTGCCCTTCAACGATCCTGCAACACTTGAGTTGATCAGGCGGGGCGAAACAGCCGGCGTGTTCCAGCTTGAAAGCTCCGGAATGCGTGAAGCTCTTAGAAAGATTGATGTCACCAGCTTCGATGATGTAATAGCGGCTGTGGCTATCTTCCGTCCAGGATCCATGGCGATGATAGATCTTTACGCAGATAATAAAAGGGGCATAAAATCGGGAACCTCTGATTTTAGTATAACTTATCTCCACCCCGATCTGGAGGAGGTTCTATCTTCCACATACGGTGTGATCATCTATCAGGAACAGGTCATGAAAATTGCGAACCTTATGGCCGGTATGTCTATGGTAGAAGCTGACACTCTCAGAATCGCAATGTCAAGAAAGAATCCTGCAGTTATGGCTCAAATGAGGGAGAAGTTCATTTCAGGGGCAGTTAACAAAGGCGTTAACAATAGAACTGCTAAGAAATTGTTTGATCTTATCGAGAAATTTGCCGGTTACGGTTTTAACAAATCGCATGCTGTCTGTTACGCGGCCCTTGCATACTGGACGGCCTGGCTGAAGGTTCATTATCCCTCGGAGTTCCTTGCTTCAAGCCTTACAAGTGAGATCGGCAAGATAGATAGAATTACCAGGATAATTGACGAATGTACCAGAATAGGTGTTGAAGTACATCCGCCATCAGTTAACGCAAGTTCTATTGTTTTTACTGTTGACGAGAATGGAAGGATCATATACGCTTTATCCGCGATTAAGAACGTGGGTGAAGGTCCAGCTTCGGCAATAACTAAAGAGAGGCTGGAAAACGGAGATTACAAGAGCATCTTCGATTTCTGTACACGTCTTCAAAACGGGGATGTGAACAAAAAGACACTTGAATCACTCATCGGTGCGGGAGCTATGGACTGTTTTGGAGTTAACCGGGCAACGCTCATAGATTCAGTTGAGCAGGCCCTTAACTATGGAGCTGCGGCAAGAAGACACCTTGAAGCCGGGCAGATGTCGCTGTTTATGAATGACAAAAATGAGAAAGATGTCTCTATTGAAGAAGAGCTGGAAATAGAGGAGCTGGATGAATATCCACTCGATTACCGCTACGCACTTGAGAAATCCCTTCTTGGATTCTACATGACCGGACATCCGCTTGAGATGTATGCAGATGAGATAAACAGCTTCTCGACTGATTCGGTTGAAAGTGCCCACATTAGTGAAAGAAGCATAGTGACTACTGCCGGAATGATCATGCAGAAAAAGATCATACCAACAAAGCGTGGAGATATGGCTTTCGTTCTGGTGGAAGGCAGAACCGGAAACGGAGAAATAGTAGTATTCAACGATGTCCTGCAGAAATACGCTGATCTCCTTTGCCCCGGCAAACTGGTACTTATGGATGGAGAGGTGTCGAGAAGAAGAGGTGACAGTCGTTTCAGCGCGAGACAGGTATACTCACTTGACGGAATAAGATTACAGCTCAAAGCTGGAATAACCATACGGGTTGATGGAAGCAATCCGAAAATAGTTCTACTGCAGAAAGCCATGGAATGTATGAAGAAAAGCAGCGGCAAAGGAGATGTGATCGTTGATATCAGGCATCAGTCTGGTTGGAAGGTAAGAGGACTGTCCAGATCTATAAAGGTATATCCCGATGCTGAACTGATGGAGAACCTGAGGGAAATTCTTGGCAGAGAATCGGTAATCCTTTCAAGGGGGAAGGGGCCGCGAATATGATTATCAGGTGTATTATTATTATCTATCTTCTTGTGGCAACAGCAGGTGAAGCCGTATCAGGAGAACTCATGAGGCTGGTCAGGGAGCCTACAGCCGGCATTGTCGCGCCCAGAACGTATCACTTTTCAATGAACACGTTTCCCGATGATGGTTTGAGGTTTTCGCTTACGGCAGGCATCTTCTCGAGATTCGCAGCCGGGCTGGGCTACGGAGGATGGAATATCACAGGGCTTAACAGTCCATCATGGTTCGATCATCTTTATATAAAGGCGCGATTCCGATTTATTGATGAAACCGAATCCTTTCCAGGAGCTGTTCTAGGATTTGATAATGAACCTGAAGCTATCTACACCGGATCTACATACAGAAGAAAGGCGAGAGACCTTTACCTTGTGTTCAGCAAGAACTTTCTTTCATTCGGGGGAGATATTGCCTTTCATTTCGGTATGAGCGCAGACATAAGAAGATTTGTTCATGTCGGTGCATGGACCGGCATTAACAAAGCTCTTCCGGGTGGATTTGGACTGGCGCTGGAGTACGATTTCGCGACGGATGAAGCTGATTCAGTCCGTTTTGATAACAACGGTGGATTTCTAAGCGGTGAGATCTACTGGGAGAGTTTCGGACAGGTCAGAGTATCACTGCAGTTTGTTGATAGTTTCAAAACAGGCGGAGAGAGTTACAGAGCTCTTGGAGTGGATTTTCTTGGATTGTTCTGATTCTTTCTTGCTGAAACCGAATGGAGACCGAGATAATGAATTATGATGAGCTAATTAGAAAATATGCTGAGATTATCATAGAAACAGCGATCAATCTTCAGAAGGGAAACCCCCTTCTCATACGTACCGAAATCGTTCAGCGGAAATTCGCTAAGGTGCTTGCGGAAGTTGCCTATTCAAAGGGAGCTTCCTTTGTATCGCTGCAATTCTCTGATCCTGAGCTGAGCAGGCTAAGGATCGATAGCACCCTTGATGAAAATGATCTGAAATTCATGCCGTCCCACCTTGAGAATATGTACGACTGCTATCTGAAGGATGGATGGAGCAGCATATCTCTCAGAGGAGCGGAATTCCCGGATATCATGGAAGGGGCCGATCCCGAAAGAGTAGGAAAAGTCAGCAGGGCGAATTCGATAGTTACGCGAAGATTTTTGAAGGGCATTTCCGCTAACAGGATTGCATGGAACGTCTGTCTTCATCCAACCGAAGCCTGGGCTGCGAAAGTACTGGGAAACGGTGAAGACTGGGAAAGGAGAATCTGGGAAGTACTGGTTCCGATTCTTCGTCTGGACAATGACGATCCTGCGGGAGCCTTGCTTGAGCACGACGCTGAACTCAAACGCAGATGCAAATACATGAACAGGGCCAGGTACGACAAAATCCATTTTAAAGGGCCGGATACGGATCTCTACGTAGGAATGGCTCCGAACAGGATTTTTGCAGGGGGCAGCTGCACCACTCAGAATGGAGTAGAATTCTTCCCTAACATTCCCACTGAAGAAATATTCAGTACGCCTGATTCTGCCAGAACAGAGGGATTCGTGAAGACCACTCGTCCAGTGGAGGTTCTTGGAACCCAGGTTTCAGGAGCCTGGTTCAGGTTCAGTTCCGGTAAGGTGGTGGAGTTCGGCGCCGATACCAACATGGAAATACTGGAGCAGTACCTTAATTTCGATGATGGTGCCCGGGCTCTTGGAGAAGTAGCGCTGGTGGATGCGAATTCCCCGATCTTCAGGAGCGGAAAGATCTTCTACAATATTCTTTTCGATGAGAATGCTGCTTGTCATATCGCACTGGGAAACGGTTACGCCGACTGTATCGAGAACGGTACCAGAATGTCGGATGATGAGCTCTTGAAGACCAGGTGCAATTCTTCACTTGTTCATACCGACTTCATGATCGGCTCGGAGGAGGTTTCCGTCCTGGGAGTGAGGGAAGACGGTTCCGAAGAGAAGATAATTGAACAGGGTATTTTTGTCATTTAGGAGTGTAATATGCTTGATGAAAGACTGCTTGGAATTCTCGCGTGCCCCGGGTGCAAGGGAGAACTGGATTACAGGACTGACCCGAAAGAGGTTCTAATTTGTCATTCCTGCAGTCTCGTCTACGAGATCAGGGATGATATTCCCATTATGCTGGTGGAAGAGGCAAAGCCCCTGGAAAAGGAATGACAGGCGGCACTTTTCAATATATTAACCTGACATTGTCCCGATTTCCATGACATGAGCGGGGAATGCAGTACTCTGCACTTAAGGATAAAGGTAATCCCCAGAGCTGGACTTACCGGGATAAGGGGAAGAATGGCCGATAATACGGTTAAGATAGCCCTTAAGGCTCCCCCCGCTGATGGCCGCGCGAACGATGAGCTTGTTAGATTCCTGGCAGGTGAGTTCGGTACACGCCCTTCATCGGTCAGCATTCTCTCAGGGGCATCCTCAAGAAAGAAGCTTATCGCGATCTGT
>JAUWMQ010000073.1 GCA_030613065.1 Candidatus Aegiribacteria sp.
GTGAAGCTCAGGAAACCCCCGAGAGAATCCCCCCTAAAATAAAGCTTCTTATCGCTATGCCAGACTTTCCAGAAAAGTTGGTGGCTATGATAAAGAAGGCTATCGCCTGACCCCAAATCCAACCGGATTTTGCGGTAATAGAAATATTCATATTCGCTTTATCATAATGCTACATCAACTCAGAACTCAGTTGAATACAATAGCAGAACGTCGGGATACTGAACAAGATTGATGATGATCTGCTTGGAAACATGTCTCCGGCGAGTTTGTAAACTTTCGATCGGTGAGAGTGTAAATTTTGCACCGGCGTTGCATATACTGCAGCGGCTCGTCCTGCAGCTTATTTCATGAACCCCAGTTGAGTTCAAGCTTTCGATTGTGTTGAGCACAATCCCTAAGATAGAGATTAATCAGATTCTGGTAAGGAATACCTGTTTCTTTTGACATAGTCTTGAAGTATTCCACCACATCAACACCCAGCCTGATTGTTACTGATTTCTTCAGATCTTTGATATATGGATTTGCTTGAGAATCTGAAAAATCATAGCTTTCTCTCATCTGAATCCTCCGTATTGTTTTGCTTCGCTTTTGTTTGCTTTTCTTGCTGAAATTATCCGAATCACTTTACTTTTGTCTCTTAAGCAATGACAGACAATCAGCAATTTCTGAGTAGTCGACATACCAAGCAGTATAAAGCGATCTTCTTCACCCGAATGATCTGGATCCTGAATTACTCTAGCAAAACCATCCGCAAAAGCAGTGATTGCCTCTTTGAATGATACGCCATGTCTCCGGACATTTTCCCGGTTTTTTTCGGAATCCCATTCAAAACTTATCATATGTACATTGTATGTATGATTGCCTGGATTGTCAAGTACCCTCTGGTCATAATTCTGATGCAGAACGGCACGCGTGAGGCGCAACATGAGCCGCGTCCGCGCGGCCCATGTTGTAGCTCTCCACGCGCTTGGCCTTCTTGATGTTGCTTGTCATGCACGACTGTCGCTGTCGCCAGGCACCGATGTCGGGAGTGTCACGGTGAATTCGACGACTCTGCCTTCCTTGGCGAGACGGCAGGAGACGCTCCCTCCGTGCGCCTCGGCCACTCACTTTGCCAGGAACAAACCCCGGCCAGCACCCGAAGGGCTTGTGCGAAAGGCGATCTCCCCTCGGAAACCCATTTCGAAGAGCCGCGGCATGTCTTCTTGGAGTAGGTACTTGCACCGATTGACAAACCGCAGCACAGCAGCCTGCGAGAAGGATTGCGAAGCGTCAACGAGCACACCGCAATCATCTTGACCATGTGCATAATACGGAGCAAATTTACCACCAATTCCTGAGTTATCTTTCCGCTGATTTTGCTTCAATCTCCTCGATGAAGATGAATGGATTTCCTCCCTCACCCCAGTATACTTCCTGGAAATCAAAAAACTCCCGGATATCAGCAACTGTGGATGAAACCCCTATTCCATCAACGGTTCTGAACCTGTCAGAGAGCACTTTAATCCTGTAAACATTCCCCGGACCATCGGGCTCTATCTCCAGAACAATGCCTGCTGACGGTTCTCCTGGGAAAGTTATCTCTACTGCAGGAGCAGACATTCCCTCAAGCATCAGGTCAACCTCTTCAAGAGTTACGTTACCGTAGGCTGCCGCAATCTCAGGAATATCGCTCTCATTGATCCCTACTTCGAAAAGACCGACTCTGGAGGTATCCAGTGTGAAGAGCTCCTCATCGTTCGCTCCGTTCTCCAGAAGAATTGCAGCTGCGGCGAAGTTCTCAGTATTCAAGGCCAGCTGAAGAGGTGTTTCATCAGTTTCATTCATGGAGTTTACGGATTCGAATCCGTTATCATCCAGAAACAGATCAAGAGATGATGAAGCTTCTGTTTCAGAACCCGTTTCACTTTGAGAACCGACGTCCGAATCACCGTTCCCGCATGACAGGGAGATGGCCAGCAGAGCAACCATGATTATTTGTAACTTAATCATTGGTGTTATTCCCCCATCCTGAACTGGTACAATTCAAGCCCAAATTTAATATTCAACCTTGCCATGGATTAACTCTCTGAAGTTATTCGATGTACAGAACTATGTTCGCATCCTCAGTGAATGTCATGCGCTCCAGGAAAAGGAAGCAATAGGAAAGTGTATTTCATTCCATGCCGCAATTTGCTCTCTACACGCTGATTTTCTTCCCCGCACCTCACTTTCAGCCTCTGAAACCGACCATACCGCCAGAGAGTTACCTGCAGGGGATACGGCCTTGCGGTTTTTGCGTTTACAGAATACGTGGGCGCATCTTTTCGGTAATGGACAGAGAGCTTTGCCGTTCAGATATAGTATTGAAGTGTACAGACATTGACAGTCGAAAAAGTACGTACGATATTACGTACGTATGGAGGTATGCGATGACAAATATTACTGCGACTGAGGCTAGAAAAAGACTCTATAAGCTTCTTGACGAAGTTTCTCAATCCCATGAACCTATTCAGATAGCTGGTAAGAGAAATTCAGCTGTTCTTGTTGGTGAAGATGACTGGCGAGCAATCCAGGAGACTCTTTATCTGACCAGTATTCCTGGTATGCGGGAGTCCATTAAAGAAGGAATGAATACTCCTGTAGAGGAGTGCGAGGAGGAGCTTGACTGGTGAGCTGGAAGCTTGTATTCACGAAACAGGCAAGAAAGGATGCCAGAAAACTGACAAGCTCGGACCTGAAGGAAAAAGCGGAAGAGCTTCTTGGAATTATTGAGGAAGATCCCTTCAGAACCCCGCCTCCATTTGAGAAACTTCTGGGAGACCTGGCTGGAGCCTGCTCCCGAAGGATCAATATACAGCACAGACTTGTCTATCAGGTTATTGAGGAATGTAAAACAATCAAAGTTCTTCGTATGTGGACTCATTACGAGTAGAAAACTAAGAGATTGATAAAGTGCAGACAGTTTGTACCGGTTGATTTCGAATCTTGTCTAGAATGGCCCGCCAGAGAGTTACCCGCAGGGTAGAACGCCTTGCGGTTTTTGCGTTTGCATGGACTTCACAGATAACTCAGGACTTAATCCGGTCCGCCGAAGGCACTGTATAATGTATACTCATTATAGCATAAACCCGCTCTCTGTATTCAGAACAATCATATGCATCACATAAATAATTATATAACAACATCATAGGGTATTATAGCAATTCAGCTATAAATTCCTGTGGGACATACTCCCATAGAATGGGTTGACAGTGGGGAATTGTGGGATAGAATTGACCTGGAGGGCAACCTATGAATGAATACACAGGTAAGCACATACATACGCTTGATGATAAGGGCCGGGTAAGCGTACCAGCGCAGTTTAGAAAGCAGCTGGCCAGAGAGGGCCTTTATATCGGGAAGGGTATGGATGGAAGTCTGATCCTCTACCCGCCGGAGAAGTGGCAGAATGTCAGGGATGGGCTTGCATCTCTTTCCAGGAACATCAGAAAAAACAGAGACATTATTCGCGAGTTTTCCCAGTACATTCGACCTGTGAATATAGACGGTCAGGGCAGGATCAGCATTCCTTCCGACCTTATTGAAGTAGCCGGAATTACACATGAAATCGTCTTTATAGGCCTGCTTGATTCAATCGAACTCTGGGCTGCCCAGCGGTACGCCGGACGGGAGAAGGAACAGGTATCCTCTCTGGAAGAAGCCATTGAGGAAATCGACATTGATATTTACTGAGTTTTCATTTCTCCCTTTTCAGGAGGCTTGGTTTCAATGTGCGAAGAAAGATCTGTAGAAGAAAGTCAAAAATGTCCCTGTGATGAATTGAATTTGCAGTCTCATGTGCCTGTGATGGCCGATGAGGTTGTTGATTTTTTTTCAGGCGGACTGAATGAAGGGCTTCTTGTGGATGGAACATCCGGCGCAGGCGGGCATCTGGAAATGCTTTCAAGGGCATTACCCGGAATGACCTTTCTGGCCATTGATCGTGATCCTGCTTCAATAACAAACCTCCGAAGCAGATTCCGCAACAATCCTGATGTCATTGTACGGCAGGGGAGTTATACGGAAATTCCTGAAATCATTAACGAATTGGGTCTGGGGCAGGCATCCGCTGCTTTATTTGATCTGGGTCTATCATCAATTCAGCTTGATGATCCGTTGAGGGGATTCTCCTACAGGTCTGATGGTCCCCTGGATATGAGATTTGATGATTCTTCTGGCTCCACAGCGGCAGAAGTGCTGAACAGGAGGTCCGAAAAAGAGATAGCCGATATCATCTACATCTACGGTGAAGAGGGCAGAAGCAGGAGGATAGCAAAGGCGATAGTAAGAAACAGACCTGTCAACACAACCCTTGAGCTTGTGGAGATAATCAATGGCTCTGTAAGAAGGAATTCCAACAAGATACTCTCAAGGGTGTTCCAGGCTTTAAGGATAGCTGTAAACAGGGAGCTTGATGAGCTGGACAGAATGATTGATGAGCTGGACAGCTGGACCGTGGTTGGTGCTCGAATAGCGTTTATCACATTTCACTCTCTGGAGGACAGGAGAATCAAGCTGTTATTCAGAGATACTCCCCTGTATCAGCAGCATTCTCCTCGATGGGTTGTTCCCGGTGAGGATGAGCTGCAGAGGAACAGCAGGGCAAGATCAGCAAGGCTTCGTATGGGGATAAGGATATGAAAATCGGAGTACGCAGAATTCTTCTGGTCATCGCAAGTGGTGTTCTTCTTCTGCTCGTGCTTGAGGCAGGTGTTTACAACTGGAGACTGGTGCTTTCGATGAGGTACAGAAATATGGAAGAACTGAGCCGTCAGCTCAGCTGGAGACGGGATGAGCTCCTGGTAACGAGGGCAGCTCTCCTGAACCCTGAGCGGCTTCAAAGTGTCGGTCTTGAACTGGGACTGGCACCTGTTCCACTCCATTGTTTTTCAGTTCTTCAGCTGCGTTCCGATGCCACTGGAGGTGATCAATTTGTCTGTATGGAACAGTGAGATCTCCCCCGAGAGGCGTTCCGCGAGACTGAAGATGTTAATGATTTCCACCTTGATAGGTTTTCTGATCGTTGTCGGTCGGCTGATCAACATTCAGATAGTACATCATCAGCACTATTCCGAGGCAGCATGTATTCAGCATACCACTCAGATCGACGTGGAAGCACGGCGGGGAAGGATACTGGACAGAAATGGTTACCTTCTGGCCGGAAACAGATCAGTTGCTACTTTTCAGGTCTACTGGCCTGAAGTTCCTCTGGATGAAACTGTTCTGATAGACACTCTTGTAATGCGGCTGGGTGAATATTCACTGACTCAACTCCCTGCTGAAAGACGTCCGGGTAATCAGATACTTGCAATCGACGTACCATATCATGAGGCGATCCTTCTTACTAATTCGGGTTTACCCACCGGTGTAAGTGTTGATATTCAGCAGGAGCGGACATACCCCATGGGTGATCTGGCTGCCGGGATCGTAGGAAGATTTACAGCCGAGAATTCCGAAGGAATAGAGCAATGGTTCAACTCCGATCTGCAGGGAAGAGACGGCAGGCTATTCATAGAGAGAAGTGCCACAGGCAGATACAACCTGACCGATCCCGAAGCAGACAATATTCAGGCCATTGATGGTCATGACATCATGCTCACCATCGATGCTCGGTTCCAGTGCATCATCATGGAAGAGCTTGAAAGAGCCATGGACATTTACAACAGCGAGTGGGCTGCTGCTGTGCTGATCGACCCGGTCAGCGGGGAAGTACTTGCCGCCGGCAGTGTGCCGGTCAGGGGTGATAACGGATCCCTGGCCATGAATCACGTTTTCCAGGGCTATCATGAACCGGGCTCAACGTTCAAGATCGTTACTTACGCCGCATGCATCGAAGAGGGTCTGATAGCTGATGGAGAGATGTTCAACTGTAGTGACGGCTATATCGACGTTGCGGGAGACAGTATATCCGATGCCCATGCAATGGGTCTCCTCAGCCGTGATGAGATCATTATCAATTCCAGTAATGTAGGTACTGTGATGCTTTCCCAACTTCTTCCTGACAGTACCCTCTGCCAGTACTGCAGTGATTTCGGATTCGGCCTGAAAACGATGATTGAGTATCCTGACGAGTCAAGAGGAATAGTGCCGACTCCCGGTTCTCCCGGATGGTCTGGAGTCTCTTCGGCCCAGATTGCAATTGGTCAGGAGGTAACGGTTACTCCCATTCAGCTTGCTCTGGCGTACGGTGTCATAGCTAATGGGGGAACTCTGTATTACCCGAGACTTCTGAAAGCCTGCCGTGAAGGAGATATATGGGAACAGGAAGAATCAATCGTTCGATCCCATCCGCTTTCTCCAGAGACAGCGGAGATCGTACGCCACACCCTGAGAGCTGTTGTTGAGGAAGGGACCGGCGCAAATGCCGCTGTTGAGGGAGTTGCTGTCGGTGGAAAGACCGGTACTGCGGAGAGACTGAGCGGAAGCACCGATTATCTCAGCGCATTTGTAGGATTGGTTCCTGCCGAGAATCCCACTTTTGTGCTTGCCGTGGTAATTGACGGTCCGGATTACGAGTACCGATGGGGAAGCACATCAGCAGCACCGGTGTTTACGGAGATGACCTCGAGAATTCTTGCCGTCCAACCTGAACTTGCTCTGGGCGTAAGTAAAGTGGAAGAGAACCTTGTGGCGGGGGTGTTTGAATGATCCTGTCGGATCTTCTGAAGAACACCGGAATCCGTATCCCCGAGAAGCTTGCCATGGTTGAGATAGGTTCCATTGAGGAAGACTCCAGAATGGTGGTACCCGGATCCCTGTTCGTGGCGATCAAGGGTTTTAAGACGGATGGGCATCTGTACATAAAGCAGGCTCTGGATAAAGGGGCTGTGGCTGTACTGTCGGAACGACAATGCAGGGACGATGAACGGGTATGCGAAAATCCCTGTCATGAGAACAGGGGGATTCTGTCACTGATAGCTGCCAGGTTCTTCGATTACCCCTGGGAAGAGCTTATCACAGTCGGCATCACCGGTACAAACGGGAAAACATCTACCGCAAGAATGCTGCACTGGATATTTGAGAAGCACGATATGCGGAGCGGTATCATGGGTACGATCGGTCATGTCATAGGTGGTAGGAATGTAAAGGCGAATGTGACGACGCCAGGTGCGCTGGATACTGCAGGAATGATGAGGAAAATGGTTCAGAAGGGTGATAGATGCTGCATAATGGAAGTGTCGAGTCATGCTCTTTCCCTGAACAGGGTTGATGATGTGAGGTTTGACGCGGCACTTTTCACCAACATTACGCAGGATCATCTGGATTTTCATCAGAGCATGGAGGAGTATCTCAACTGCAAGAAGCACCTGTTTGATCTGGTCAAGAGTAATGGAAGTTCGATCATCGGCACCTACTCAGCCGGATTCCCTTCTATAGACTGTGCGGTAACCTTTGGATTCAGGGAAAGCGACACTTACAGGATAAGCGATATTTCAGGTGAGCTTGGCAGGATCTCATTCATTTTTCAGACGAATGAGTTTTCGCTACCGGTTGAGATGAGCATCCCCGGCAAATTCAACATCTTCAATGCTGCCGGTGCTCTTTCAGCAGCGGTTGAACTGGGTCTTGATCCTGAATCCGCATCGGAAAGCCTGAGAGATTTTCCAGGTGTACCGGGAAGATTTCAGTCCGTAAATCTGGGACAGGATTTTCTTGTTGCGGTCGATTACGCGCATACACCCGATGCTCTTGAGCGAATGCTGCGGCAGGCATCGGAATTGACTGAGAACAGAGTAATCGTGGTATTTGGAGCAGGCGGAGACAGGGATTCATCCAAGCGCCACATAATGGGGCACATAGCTGAAAGCATTGCGGATATTGTAATTGTAACCAGTGACAATCCAAGGACCGAAGCGCCGGACTCCATCATCAGCGATATCACCGCCGGGTTAAGTTATGAATCACAATGTCAGATAATCGTGGAACCGGACAGGCGGACCGCCATAAGGTCGGCAATCCGCGCCGCTGATACGGGAGATGTTGTAATTATCGCCGGCAAGGGACACGAAAATTATCAGATTCTCGGGAAAAATAGAATTCACTTCGATGACCGTGAGGAAGCCACCGCAGCGTTACTGGATGTTCTGAAATGATGCGTCTTGGTGACATCGCTGTTGCAGTGGGTGGCTTAGTTACTCCTGAAAGCGCTGACAGGATAGTTACTCGCTCGGTGATCGATTCAAGAGATTCAAGCCTGGATTGCCTGTTCTTCGCCCTCAGCGGAAGAAGCGTCGATGGGCATCAATTCGTTGATAATGTACTCCAGGATAATGGTATGGCGGTAGTTTCCCGCGGTAATATACGTGAAGGGGTCATTCTTGTTGATAGTGTTGAGAAGGCTCTTCTTGATGCCGCCCAATGGAGACGGAGTAGTATCGGGTCCAGAGTTATCGCAATTACCGGTTCAAGCGGCAAGACAACCACCCGACTGTTTCTCAGCGCGGTACTTGAATGCCGCTACAGCGTATACAGCACCAGTGGAAACCTGAACAATCATCTGGGTATGCCTCTAACCATCCTTAATGTTCCCGACAGGGATCCTGATATCATTATCCTTGAAATGGGCATGAACCATGCCGGTGAACTGCTGCTTCTGGGTGAGGTATCCTCTCCTACGGACTGTCTTATTACCAATATAGGACATGCTCACATGGAATTCTTTGATACCATTGATGACATAGCCAGAGCCAAGGCTGAACTGATAAGAAGTACTGCTCCCGGTGGAATGTGCGTAATACCCGTGGATGAGGAAATTCTGAAAAGCGCCGCCCATAACAGAGGATTGAATATCAGGTATTTCGGAAATGGTGGAGATGCATGGTTCGAGGAAAAAGAGGGTAAATACACCATTTATCCATGGAAGCTGGAGCTGGATCTTCAGTTCGAAGGCAGCCACAATCTGATGAATGCAGTCTCGGCGATACTGATGGGAGACGCATTAAATGTTCAGCCTGACAGGGCAATAGAAGCGATTGCATCTGCCACACCCGCAAAGGGGAGGGGCAGGATTGTCAGGATTGGAGGGATCACGATCCTGGATGAAAGCTACAATGCAAATCCTGATTCTACCAGTGCATGCCTCGAGGTACTTGAAGGAAAAAAGGGAAACAGAGGGGCAGTCCTGGGCGACATGCGGGAGTTAGGCGAGGATGCGCCCGGTTTCCACAGAGAGATACTCAGGAAGGCGGACGGCATAGGATTGAATTTCATAATCCTGACCGGTGAATTATACGAGTCAGTAAAAGGCACCGCTGTAAGTACAAGGATATTCATGGCTGATGACTGGAGAGATGCTCTGATGATACTGAGGGATATTGCTCCCTCCGAATGCACCGTACTGGTAAAAGGTTCAAATTCGCTGCAACTCAGTGAACTGGTTCGTTCCATGGAGGAGGGTATCTGATGCTTTACTGGATCCTGTACCCATTAAGAGAATCCGTATCTATTTTCAACCTGTTCGGTTATATCACTTTCCGCGCCGCAGGAGCTACCGTTACAGCTTTGATCATTGCATTCGCTGTCGGACCCTTCGTAATCAGGTTCCTAAGGAAGCACCAGATTGGCCAGGCCGTCCGGGATGATGGACCGCAGAGCCACCTTAAAAAGGAAGGTACTCCTACGATGGGAGGTCTCCTCATTCTTATGTCTGTTCTGATTCCTGTACTTTTGTGGGGAATGCTCGATAACCGCTCATTGATTGTTGTGTTAATTTCAACGATATGGATGGGACTGATAGGTCTGCTGGATGATTACCTGAAAGTAGTGAGACACTGCTCAAAAGGGCTTGTAGGAAGATATAAGCTGGCTGGACAGTTCACCCTTGGTATCGCTCTTGGAGTATGGCTCTGTTTCAGTCCCGTAACACCCGGCGGGAACGCGCCGGATATCAACCTTCTGCCGTCTGTGCGAACAATCGATCTGGAATCCTCCGAGGGTATAGATATTTCATCGACGGAGACGACAGTTCCGTTTTTCAAGGATATCAGGATCGATCTGGGATTATTTTACATTCTGTTTGTTGCTCTGGTGCTTGCCGGAACTGCTAATGCTGTCAACCTTACCGATGGTCTGGACGGACTCGCAACCGGAGTCAGCCTGATTTCGATAATGACATTCGGTGTGATGGCATACCTTCTCGGACATGTGAATTTCTCCAATTATCTGCAGTTTTCCTATCTGCCGGGGGTTGGAGAAGTGTCTATTTTTGCCGGGGCAATGGCAGGGGCATGCCTTGGCTTTCTCTGGTTCAATGCGCCTCCGGCATAGGTTTTCATGGGTGATACAGGGTCTCTGGCTCTCGGCGGCGCCATCGGCTCCATGGCAGTAGTAACAAAGAATGAACTTCTTCTCTTTCTTGTTGGTGGAATTTTCGTAGTAGAGGTTCTCAGCGTGGTTCTGCAGGTCAGCTGGTTCAAGAGAACCGGGAAAAGGATTTTTCGTATGGCGCCCATCCACCACCATTTTGAGCTGTGCGGATGGATGGAAAGCAAAGTAGTTGTTCGATTCTGGATAATTGCGGCGATACTGGGACTTCTGGGATTAACTACACTGAAGATCAGGTAAATATGAGATACTGGACAGATGGTGAAAAAGAGATCGGAGTATTCGGGCTTGGGAGGAGTGGAAGAGCTGCAGCATCACTCCTGCGCCTCAGAGGCTTCTCAGTAACCGGTTTGGACAGCAGAGATGATGTCCCGCCCTGTTCCGACTGCAGCCGGATAGTGACCGGAAACGAAATGGAAAGCTGTCTGGGCGGTCTTGATGGTATTGTAATAAGTCCAGGTATTGACCCTTCATCACCTCTGCCCATGGCAGCAAGTGAACTTGGTATTCCTATTATAGGCGAGATCGAGCTTGCTTTCCGTAACACTGATATCCCTGTTCTGGCAATTACCGGTTCCAATGGAAAAACCACTACTGCGGAATGGCTGGGATATACGCTCAGAAAAGCAGGTCTGAACGTATGCGTGGCAGGTAACATGGGTTATCCATTCAGCAGAGCGATTATAGAGAATCCGGATGCCGATTTCATCTCTCTTGAAGTAAGCAGCTATCAGCTGCAGACTATAGAGACATTCCGCCCTTCAGGTGCGGCAATACTCAATATCACACCGGATCATCTTCAGCGTCATGGAGATATCGAAGGGTACATCAACGCCAAGGCAAGGATATTCATGAATCAGCATGATAGTGATCTGCTTGTTCTTAACAGGGATGATCCTGGATCGATACCATTGGCAGGCAGATCATCCGGCCTCGAATGGTACTTCGGTATTGGAGAAAGTCTTGAGGCAGGCGCCTTTTCTGAGGGTGATTCCATCTATTATTCGGATTCGAGAAGCAAAATGTTCGTGATCAACAGGAGGGACATTTCTCTTCCCGGTCTTCATAACCTGTCAAATGCCCTGGCTGTTGTATGTCTCGCAGGCAAGGCCGGGCTTGCACCTGAACAGATGATTGAGGGGCTTTCCTCATTTCCTGGTGTTCCTCACAGAATTGAATGGATAAGAGAATACGATGGTGTTTCATTTGTGAACGATTCCAAATCTACAAATCCCGAATCCCTTCACGTTGCTTTGAAGAGTATCTCAAAGCCTGTTGTACTGATTGCCGGCGGCCTGGCAAAGAAAGCTGATTACGCTCAGCTCAGAGGGCTGATAGCCGATCGGGTTAAAGTTATCATCCTGATTGGAGATGCTTCAGAGATGCTGGAAAACTGCTGGTCCGGTGACGTACCGATCTTCAGGGAAATCGTCTTGGAAAATGCCGTCAAACGGGCATTGGACCAGTCACAGGATGGAGATGTTGTGCTGTTGAGCCCCGGATGCGCAAGTTTTGATCAGTACATGAGTTTTGAAGAGCGAGGGGAGCACTTCCGGAAGCTTGTGGAGGAGTTGAGTTGACAAATATCAATTCGCCCGGAGCCAGGAACGTCATGCTTGTTTCTGCTGTTCTTCTGCTGATCCTCGGGACTCTGGCAGTATTCACCGCCAGCTCATTCAAATCGCTGCTGCTTACTGATTCAGAATCAAGTACTCTCTTTCTGCTGCCGCACATCAAAAAGGTACTCATTGGTATCCTGGCAGGAGTGCTGGCGTGGAGAATCCCTCCGGACAAACTGAAGAAAACTGCTCCGATCCTCTATGTGCTGTCAGTGGCCATGCTTGCACTTTTGCTGCTGCTAAGGGGCACGCACTGGGCACCTGTGATCAACGGATCGGCGAGGTGGCTGGTTCCATTCAACGGTTTCAGGATAATGCCATCAGAAATTGCCCGGATTGCATATGTGATCCTTGCCGCTTCCCTCATTTCTGATGGTTTCATCCGCGCAAGGTCCGGTATCGGTGTCGTCTGGCTTACGGTTCTTGCCCTTATTCCTGCAGCTATGGTTGCATTTCAGCCTGATTTTGCAGGTGGAATGTACATACTCCTTGTCATGGTCACCATTCTGTTTCTTGCTGAATCCAGATTCAAGGATATGCTGGTTCTTTTCCTGCTCATGCTTGCAATGGCTTCACTGGTCGTTTTTTCGTCCGAATACAGAAGAGAAAGACTGGTCAGCTGGTTCTCCCCGGGTGATGCTGCAGAGGCATCAACCTATCAGCCTGAGCAGGCCTGTATCGCACTGGGAAGCGGAGGGATAATGGGCAGGGGCATCGGCAGGGGCAGGCAACAGAGGGGGTTTCTACCTGAGGCGTTCTCGGACTACATACTTGCTGTTATCGGTGAGGAAACCGGGTTTACCGGTGTTTTTCTGATGCTTACACTTCTGTTCCTGCTGCTGATGTCAGGATGGGTTGTTGCTGAAAATGCTGATCACCTGTTCGGCTACCTGCTTGCAGGAGGTCTGATGGCCTCAATTGCACTGGGGATGTTCATTCATGTAGCCGTGGTTACCAGGATGTTTCCATCCACCGGCATGCCGCTTCCACTTGTTTCATGGGGAGGATCTAATCTCATGGTGACAATCGGAACCCTTGGAATCGTATCCAGAGTGGCCAGTGAGGGGGTGCGAAGATGAGGGTTGCCATAGCAGGTGGAGGTACCGGTGGTCACATAAGCCCTGCAATTGCAGTGGCGGAGGCAATCTGGGAGAAGTATCCTGATACCGGGATCGATTTCATAGCAACACCCCGGCCTGTTGACAGAAGAATGTACTGCAAATTCGGTGAAATCGTACATATTCTGAACTCTCCACGGATTGACAGAGGTATACTGGATGTTGGCTTGCTGCCCTTCAAGGCTTTAAGGGAATTCTTCAGGGCAAGAAAACTGCTCCGTGAGCTTGGAACCTCTGTGCTTTTCGCAACCGGGGGCTATCCATCCTTTTTCCCGGTCACCGCTGCACGCAGCCTGGGTATTCCTTCAATAATACATGAATCGAACAGTATACCCGGAAGAGCTAACAGGCTGGCTTCCCGCTTTTCGGACAAAGTGCTTACAGGTTTTCTATCGGCCGCTTCAGGTTTCAGGAGAAAAAGCATTTACTCAGGTAATCCAGTCAGGCTTTCACTTGAGAGATACGATAAAGATTTTGCCAGGGAGCAGCTGAATGTTCCCGATGGCGTTCCGGTTGTACTCTTTCTTGGCGGAAGTCAGGGCGCCAGGGCGATAAATGATATTGCTCTGAAGGCTCCAGAGAGTGTTTACGTGCTGCTTCAGTGCGGCAGCAGGGATAGAGACAGGATTAATGAGGAATCATCCGATCTCGCGCGGATTAGTGTAATCGATTTTATAGATGATCCAGCTCTTTTGTACTCGGCTGCCGATATTGCAGTAGCCCGTTCAGGAGCAATGACCGTGGCGGAATTGACATGGTTCAGAGTCCCCGCTGTTTACATACCGTACCCGTTCGCCGCTGATGATCATCAGAAATGGAATGCCCTGGAGATATCTGATAAGGGAGGAGCTATTGTTTCCATTCAGGACAGCACTGATGCTGATGCTCTCTGGAGAACCATAATCGGTCTGCTTGAAGATGACAAAACGATTCAACGAATGAAATCATCTCTGGAGGAGATAATGCCTGTTAATCCGGCCGGTATCATCGCGGAAATCGTGATCAGCGCTGAAGGGGAGGGTTCGTAATGGCAACCAGCGTGCATCTCATTGGTATCTGTGGCAGCGGGATGAGCTCCCTGGCGCTCTGGTATAGATATCTCGATTATGAAGTAAGCGGTTGCGATAGAAACCCTGGTGAGAATCTCGACGAGCTGCTGAGCGCGGGAATACCTGTCTCGGATAAACACAACCTTTCGCATGTTGATAAAGTCGACAGGGTTGTCTACAGCGCCGCGATTCCTTCGGATCACCCTGAGATATTGAGCGCTAGAATAAAGGGGATTTCAGTTTTAAGAAGGAGCGAAGCCCTCGCTGAACTTGCGAACGCTTCTAAACTGCTGGCAGTTGCCGGTGCACACGGCAAAACAACCACGACTGCTATGACAGGATGGATTCTGCAGGAAACCGGTCACGATCCGACAGTCATGGTTGGTGGAGCAGTCAGTGCATGGGGCGGGAATTTCAGACCCGGATCGAAGCTTACGGTTGTTGAGGCCGATGAATA
>JAUWMQ010000108.1 GCA_030613065.1 Candidatus Aegiribacteria sp.
TGGGATACGACGGTTCGAGAGAGGAATTATGGAACTGCCTTGAGGAATCATTCTGCGGCGAAACATGGATTGACAGTATAACAGATAATCTTGAAAGCAGATTCACAGTTCACGGTCCCGGGCAGTACTGGAGAAATGTGACCGAAGGCGGGCTGTTCTACGGATATTTCTATACCTACTCCATCTCTTCAGGACCGGACGTTAACTGGGCTGAATGGACATTTGAGTTGCCCGACAGCAGCAGATCATGGATACTTGATGCATGGCTGCCTGCAGGAGGCAGCGCAGTAGTTGATTACCGCATATTCCACAACGGTATAGAAGATACGGTAACAGTGGATCAGTCTCTCTATGCGGATGAATGGGTTGCTCTGGGAGGGTGCTGGGATGCTTCAGAGGGATTATCGGTTATTATCGGGGATAATACGGGAGTATCCGGAGACAGGATTGTCGCTGACGCAGTGCGGTTCTCACCTCCAACAGGTATTAAGGAGAATACGGAAACCACTGAATCCGCTATGCTTCTCCTTGTTTCAGCAAATCCATCGTCCGGTTTCATGCTGAAGACCCCCGGGTCTATTGAGACAGGATCGGTCTGCATTTACGACTCTGCAGGAAGGGTGATCTTCCAGAGAGATTTTCAGGCAAACTCACCGGAGGAAACACTCTGCTGGCCTATGAATTATGACATGCCCCAGGGGCTGTATACTGCTGTTTACCGATCTGGACTGTCCGGTTCATCAGTAAAGCTTGTACTGATCCGCTGAACTGAGGAAAACAGAATCAGTCAGAAAGCGTGAAAACGCTTACGGAGAAACCTTCATAACCGAGGCTGTCAATGGACATGGGAGCAATCTTTCTCATTATATCAACAGCATCACCAAGGTTGTATGCATCGTAATCGAAAAGGGCGGCGATCTGAACCGTGCGCCCTCCATAATTCTTCCTCTCCAGCCTCTGAGATACTGTAAGAATCAGTTCGCTCAGCTGACCGTCGGAGAACTCAGGTGTAGTAACAGCCATGTCGTACTGTATATTAAATTCCTCTACGCTGCCCCTCATCATCTCCGGTGTAAAGTAGAGTTTTATGAGAACCGATCCGGGAATGGTGTCTACGGTTGACTGCTCGATCCTGACAAGCGGTGCTGAGATGAATGCAGTCTTGGTGCTGTCGGTCCAGACGCATAGTCTGTCAATCTTCAGAGGGTTGAATTCACGTTGACTGATTTTCTGGATCACGAATGTAGCAGCAGGTCTAAGAGGAACAGACCAGCTTCCAAGGAATGACACGGTGGAGCCCTCGGGAATGGCTGTCATGTCGACGTTAGATCTTGGTAGAGCTCGCGAAGCGCTGTCGTTCATTACATAGACAATATCCGAGGCAATAAGAGTCGCAATGGGATCTGCAGGGGCTTCCTCTATAACTTCATCAAAACGCTCCCTCACTGGAAGCTCAGGAATGTACTCGGATCTGTCAAAAACATTTGTAATGACAAATGCTGCAGCAAGTCCTGCAATTGCTATTAGAATACCTATCACCGAACCGTTTCCTATTAATGGAGGGGTTTTGAATTCGGTTCTCTCCTGGAAATGCACGGGCGCTTCAAGTTTGCTTTGAAGGGCGATGCGCTTTGTTTTCAAGGAATCGTTCTGTGTTGAAAGCTCGAAAGCACAGTTCTCGCACCTGCCTGTGTCCCGTCCATTGTTATCATGTCCGCAGCATCTACAGATCATTGACACACCTCCGAAAACAAATCAAATACGCATTGAAGTCCGTTTTGCACAGACTTACATTCATCTAGGGTTGATCTGTCGATAATGAATCAGAGTAGATAAAACTGTCAACAAATCCCCTGTCAATCTCAGTATGATATACAGAACTGAGACTGTCTACAAGTCCGGATATTACTTCCTCCTCTTTCATTGACCGGAAAAGTGGTAGTAAGCGGTCCTGTGATTCATCAAAGGTCGCCATGCGTTCCGGCCTGATCTCCATTAGTTCAAACAACAATACCATATCAACCGAAACGGAACAAGCAAAAGACTCATGCATCTCAGAGCTGAAAAGTATATCGTTCCATGGAGGCGGGACATCTGATACGGACATGGGGATGGTTAATACGGACTCCCCTGGAGCGAGGATACTCTGTACGATTGTCAGTTCCTCGATCATTGAAAAAGGATCACCGCCGGACTCAATAACCCGCTCAAGCAGATCCAGCTGTTCTTCTCCGACTGCACTTATTGTCTTGAATACTCTCTCTTCCTGAATAATGAGCGAATCCTGCACAGTTTCGTAGATATCGAGCAGTCTCTCTTCGGAGGGAATCAATCTCGGTTCTATGACCTCCGCATAATAGTAATCAAGTACCTGATTACCAAAACGCTGATCCATATATGAGACGGTTTCAGGCAGTGTATCCATAGAGAGTTTCTTCGCTTCCATCGCCAGGATGTCGTAAAGCCCCAGAAGGCTTATGTACTCCCTGATCCATTCGGGATCATCTGGCGTATTCGATGACATCCGTGGAAGGTTCCTGATATTTTCAACGAGAGAGTAGAGCGTTCTTTCACCTCCTGTAAACCTGAACGCGATCATATTCTCTTGCTCTGTTGAAAAAGGTTCGTAATTCTGGCTGTTCTCAGGGAAATGACTGGCAATCAGTTCAGTAATACCCTCTGTTATCTGGAGGTTATTGACCGTTCTCAGGCTGTCAAAGAGTTCCTCCTTGTAGACCATTTTAAGTCTTCCGAGAATTCTGCCCGCTATCATGTCTTTTATCTCTTCGAAAGGAAGTACGGAGTCCTGATAAGTACTGTCAATTCTGAGAAATCTCCAACCGGAACGGGATGAATCCAGTGAGGATAATTCGCCCGTTTCAAGACCCTGAAAAAGCATGTAATCCCAGGGTAATGCTTCCATCATGTCTACCGGTCCCAGAACTCCTCCGGTGGCTACCTCACCAGGAATTGTTGAATACTCCAAAGCAAGATCGCTCATGTTCTCACCATTGATAACAAGCTGCCTCAGACTGTCGCAAAGGGCTCTGTCACTTACAGTTATAGCACTGTATATCAGCATAGTGCCCATCTGTGAATAGTATTCTTCCACGGTATCCGGAGGCAGTTCAACCTTCTGATCAAGTATCCATACCAACCAGTCATTCTGAAGTTTTTCTCTCTGCCTCTCGTAATAGAAAAGCTCCATTTCACGTGTTACATCAAACCCTCTGTCATGTGCATCCTGCAGAATCAGCATTCTGTTTATGAGTGATGAAAGCTTCAGATTAACCATGAGTGAATCACCCTGGTACTGTTCAAAAACAGGAACCAGAAGAGCGCCCACGATGTTTCTGTCGCCTACTGTAAGTACAACGCGGTCAGCGTATTCTCCTGTCAGGCCAGCCTCATCATTAACTACCGCATCAGTATTGTTTTCAGGCTGGTTACCACATCCGTGTAGAACAATTAGCAATGTTAGCACTGTTATCTTGCGAAGCATTTGAACCCCCGGTTTTTCTTCGTTCTTTTCATTTATTAGTTAGCTATATTCAGTGAATCTAAATCTAGTTTCTTTAAGTATCAAGTCGAACGAATGGAGCCCCGATTGAGTCTGCTGGTTCACATGCTAATTCTGCTATCAATATCAATGAATATGCCTTCAATCCCATCATCCTGGAGAACGGGCATTTATGTTGTAGATGCTGATACAGGAGAAATACTCTATAACATAAACGGTGATTCCTATTTCAGACCCGCATCCACTGTAAAGCTTCTGACTACCCTGGTGGCTATGAAGGAACTTGGACCTTCGTACGTATATGAAACCAGAGTAATGGCCGATACTGCCGGGGACAGGCTTTACATAGTGGGAGCAGGCGCGCCCCTTCTGAGTGCGGAGCACATCCGAATAGTCGCTCTGGAAACTGCTGCTTCACTTGATCCGGGTTCCTCCTGGGATCTTTTCTGGGACACAGCAAGATTCTACAGCGAATCACACTGCCCCGGATGGGATACTTCCGACTGGAGCAAAGCCTATTGTCCCCCGATAGAGGGACTCTCGGTGGGAGATAACATCCTGCAGCTGATAATCTCTACTGAAGGCGATACTATACGAGTCTTCTACTATCCTCCGCTGCCTGACCTTTCGATAGTGAACAATCTTGTTACCGGCAGCAGAGAATCTATAAGGACATATGTAGAAGGCTGGACCGAGAACAGACCAACTCTGATTCTGGAAGGGGTAATACCTCCAGATACTCATCTGGTTTTATACAAACCATTTGCAGGTCCTCCAGCCGAGTTTGCCGGAATGCTCGCACTCGAGCTGGAAGCCACCGGTATGAATATCCGTCATGTATTGCAGGGAGAAGCACCTGACTCAGGATTACTGGTTCAGACATCGGTAATATTTTCAGATCCTATGTTCGTGCTTCTGGCGTCAATGAATAAGTGGAGCAGGAATATGATAGCTGAGATGGTTCTGAGAACAGCAAGCCTTGAAACAGGATCAAATCCCGCCTCAACTGGAGCGGGATGTGATGTGGCAGGTCAATTGCTTATGGATCTGGTTCCCTCGCTCACAGAATTTCAGCTTGCGGACGGCTCGGGTCTTTCCAGGTTTAACAGCCTGACACCGATTCATCTTGCGGAAGTACTCTCCGAAGGAATCGGTTCAGCTGAATGGGGAGTGGAATTCCTTGCCACGTTACCTGTCAACGGTGTCGATGGAACTCTGAGATCAAGAATGGCAGATCTCCCTCCGGGATCATTTCGAGGGAAAACAGGAACATTGAGTGACACTTCAGCAATTGCAGGCCTGCTCACTTCTTCATCGGGCAGAAGGATAATACTGGTAATTATGCTTGAGGTACCCACCGGTCAAACCTGGACTGCGAGGGCAATGCAGGACAGCCTGATATCATGGTTCTGGGAGAATTACTGACCTGGCTGATTCCCAAAAAGGGATTTGATCCGAAGCCGCACGGGAGTGACAAGGGATTCAATGAACACCTGCAGTGAAACCTTGGAATCCCCGCTTGTCCTTTCTACGAAAACAATAGGCACTTCACAGATATCAGTACCGTTCTTCCAGACATCGTAAAGAGTCTCAACAAGAAACGCATATCCAGAGGATTTGATATTCGAAGAGAGGAGTAATGGGATCAATTCAGAGTGAAAACCTCTGAAGCCGCTAGTGCAGTCACTGAAAGGCATCCCGGTCAGCACCCTGATATACCAGTTCGCTGAATAACTGAGATTGAGTCTGATAATGGACCAGTTCAGTACGCTGACACCCCTCAGATACCTGGAGCCCACTACAAAAGCATGATCATCAAGCGCAGTGTCAATCTCAGTGAGGTGTATCGGCTGATGAGAGAGATCCGCATCCATCATGAATATTCTGTCCCAGCGGTTAGATTCATGAACCCGCTGGAAAGCTTCTCTGTACGCATGTCCCAAACCCTCCTTGGTCTTCCTGCTGAGCAGCTGAACTCCGGGATCCTTCTCAACCAGATTCTGGATCCGCTGCGCTGTTCCATCAGGTGAATTATCATCTATGAACATCAGATCGTAGCTGCATGTCCTGCGGATAGAGTCATAAAGAGGCTGGATATTATTAACTTCGTTATATGTGGGTATGAGTACGATCCGGCGGTGTTTCAGGATGATACTCTCTCTAAATAGCTGTCATTTCGAGTATCAATTTTTATCACATCTTTTTCCTGAATGAACAGAGGTACCTGAACTGTGAGCCCGGTCTCGAGGACTGCAGGCTTTGAACCACCGCTTGCAGTATCACCTTTCAATCCGGGGTCGGTTTTAACAACTTCAAGCTTAACAGTATCCGGAGGTTCAACCATAATTGGTCTTTCATCTACAAACGCAATTTTAATTACGCTGTTCTCAATAAGATATTTGGATGCATCTCCAACCATATCGTGATCAAGGTGTACCTGATCATAAGTATCGGGGTTCATGACAACGAATTCAAGATCGGTCATGTAAAGCAGCTCCCAGGTTCTGTGCTCAACCCTTACTTCCGTAACCTTTTCTCCGGCTCTCCATGTGCGGTCAAGAACCTTGCCCGAGAGCAGCTCCTTCATCTTCGATCTTACAAAGGCAGCCCCTTTCCCGGGGTTGACATGCTGAAATTCTACAATCTGGCAAAGCACTCCGCCTATATCAATAACCATACCACGCCTGAATTCGTTAGTGGTGGGCACTGATCATACCTCCGTCATTTCGGCTAACTCGTACAGGATATCCATGGCGTGAAGATAGCCTCTGATTCCCGCACCTGCTATGAACGCGTCCGCAGCTTTTGCGGTCACGAGGTTGTTTCTAAAGGATTCTCTTGAAAACACCCGGCTTATATGCACTTCTATAACCGGACCGTCAAATGCAGCCATGGCATCCATGATGGCTATTGAATAGTGGGAGTACGCCGCCGGGTTTATGACTATACCAATGGAACTGCCTGAAGAGCTGTTAATTGCTCTGACAATCTCACCCTCAACATCGGACTGGATGAAGTTCGCAGTAAAACCGTCAATGGAAGCTTTCTTCTCGATCATCTCTATAAGCTCACCCTGGGTAGTGGTTCCGTAGTATTCAGTCTCACGGCGGCCGAGTTCAGAAAGGCTTGGACCGTTAATGACGGTAATGATGCGGGAAGGTTTCATTCATCCTCACTATCGTAGGGATTCAAATTGAGGTCCTGCTTTTCTTCGTCAGAGAAGAATTCCAGCAGGCTGTACGGCAAGTTATCCACGATATTTGAGTCATATTCCAGTGCATATCCCTCTGATTCCGATTCTTCTGATTCAGAGGACGTTGCTGTCCCTATACCCTGGGATTCAAGTACTTTGTTCATTCTATCAGTTTTTGGAAAAACATCAATATCTTCTTCTGGCAGGTCTTCCTCAGTATCTGCTGCGATCTCTGCGTACGAATTCTTTCCGGATCTGGCATCTTCCAGTTTATCCCTCGCCTCTTCGTCCCCTGGATGCTCGAATAGATACTCTTCAAAATAGCTGACCGCTTCACTCCAGTTTTCCTTCTGTAAGTGTATCTCCGCAAGATTCAAAAGCGCGACAAGATTCTGCGGCTGAGCTGAGTTTACAACTGCGAAACTTTCCAGAGCCTTCTCGAGAAGACCTGAATCCCGATAACATTTTCCGAGAACCACAGTTATGGAAGTATTGTTCTTCCATCTTCTTAAACCTGTAACCGCCACTTCCTGGCATTCATCACCTCTGCCCATCTGTCGCAGAATTTCCGCAAGCCTTGCGCACAGCATGGGAGAAGGATGACTGATCCATTCACTTTCAATTTTCTCAAGTTCCTGTCTGGATACATTATCTGTCATTGTTTTCCCCCAGTATGAATGTATTCATAATAATCCATCCTTCACGAATATACGGTTCCTTCTCACGGTGCTCGTGGAAAACTTCCATATCCAGCATGTACCTTCTGCCATTACTCCTAAGAATATAACTTGTAAACGCGCCTGCATTCAGGTGTTCCGGATTCCTCCACATACCCAGAAGCCTCCAACCACGAAGGCCTCTCAGATCCATGGGCTGTACTTCAACGGACGATCTGTCAATCGAGTCGGCAGCCGAATCGTAGAAGAAATTCCTTGCAACCGCTTCTCTCCATATGATTGTCTCCTCGGGAGACAGAATAACAGAATCATCAATCCATCTTATACTCAGCAGAAGAAGGCAATCATCTGAAACGCTACGCTGATACTGGATGAATCCGGCTTCTGTATCCCAGTCAGTAAGATGATACGATTTAGGTATATCCATACTGAAACCGAGCGTAAGCAGGCTGTCTATTCTCTCGGGGCTGCTCATCTGAGTTGATACGAAACTGCCGTAGATATAGGCCGACAGGTGATGATTGTAAGTTTGTTCAAGCAGATTCGAAAGTGCATCTGTATCGGTGAAACCGGGAAGCACTATACCCAGGACAGACTGGTCTTCCGCCCAGATATTCTCTCCTGTATATATACCGCCGGACTCCTGAAGTTCGTCTGGCATCTGAAGACTGCTTTCGGTTATGAACAGAATCGTACGCCTTGTTTTGAGATCATCTCTGAAATCCTCCCTTGAACATGTGGAGAGATCAAAAACATCCTCGGCATCAACTGTTGTTACCTGTAACTGAATGTTCTCCAGTAGATTGTCCATGTCCTGCAGATCAATTTCAGGCTCATAGACTATAAGAACTCCCTTTACAGGGCCGGTTGCTGGAGCGGTACAGCCTGCCATCAGAAACAGGACGGTCAGAAACGCATAAAGCTTCATTTGTTCTTCTCCCTGGATGAGAACAATGGTATAATATAGCGTAGAAGAGTAACTGCCGCAGGCATGAAGCGAGCAGCTTCGTCAATCATCTTGGATGATCCTGTTTTACCATTTATCCTGTTCAGAAGTGCGGTTGTAGCATTTGCAGTTATCCCGATATCCTCGCCGGTCTTTTCTATTTCCTGAACTGCCGATGAAATGCGAGGAGTAAGCTCTTCCATTTCCCGACCGAGAGACTTAAGTGTTCCCTCCATTTCACCGAGAGTTTTGTGCATTTTCAATACTATGGATATGAAGAACCCTAAACCTATGAACAGGCCTGCAACACCTACCAGCTGAATAATGAATAATCCTTCCATTGAATACTCCTGTTCTATACTATTTCAGGAACCATTATTCCTTCTGCTGACTCCTGAGAATTACGAATTCCAATCCGGCTGCACCCTCCCTGAACTCTGGGTAGACATGTAGCAAGAAGATCAATCACAAATGATAACATAGGCATACATAATCACCATGGTTAATGTCAACCTTCATCTGCCGTTCTGTTAAACAACGGAGATGTCTCTATCAATAATATTTATAGATCAATAATGCAAAGCCTGTTGCGGACTAATTGTTTTATTTCCAAGCTTTTATATGCCGGTCATCAGCAAAGGTGACTTTCGCAGTATGGAGAAGCTCTTCTCGTCAATGGCCTTCAGAATGCTGCCGGAGGAATCCAGTTTCCTATTGGCTTACATTCATTGCTTATATACTACCGGTTGTACTGAGGGTTCGACAGGAGATTTGTTCATAATGCCTCAGTCGCTACACTAATCCACTTAGTGTGTTATTGCTCGATGAACTCCCCGGGATCGCCGGCGCTATTCGATCACGACGAATTGCCGCGTTGCCGCAAATTCTCCTGAAGTCATTCGGACCATGTACATTCCAGCGGTTAGATCGTCCAGTATCACCTCGTGCACTCCCGTACTGTATTCAGCAGTAATGGAGTGAACAACCCGCCCGGTTAGATCGTATACGGTAAGCTCCGCCCCCGCATCAACAGGAAGCGTAAATACCAGCGCGGCATGACCAAGCGCCGGATTGGGCTGCGCGCCGTACAGAGAGTATGTGGATACCTCTCCCCCCGATCCTTCCTGCGTTCCGGTGAAGGGCTGCCACCCTACAGTCACATCGTGAAGCACTGGTGTTGCAGACGAATCGGTTGTGTTCAGTATGACTCTGTACTGGAAATAATTGTCTTCATCAGCCAGAATTCCTTCCAGAGTGCAGGGAGCACTCAGGGTATCCGACCACGCTCCCATACTTGATGAATTATCGGAAGCCCTTACCTGAAAAGCCACACTTGTTCCGGAAGGTTCAGTGCAGTTCCAGAACAGGGTCAGCCAGTCGGGACTCTCCTGTACATCCAGAACACTGGATTCCAGCGAGCCGTCAGGTGGGAACTCGGTCAGATCCCACCAGGTGATGTCGTCGGCACCATAGGCAGCTCCGAGGACATCCATGTAGCCGTCTCCGTTGACATCCGCGGAATATACTGAATAGGAGCCATAGAAATCCCCGTCAACGGTGTGTTCCGTCCAGCTTGTGCCCGAGCCGCCCCCGTTCTCCCACCAGGTGATGTCGTCGGCCAAGGACGCTGCTCCGAGCACATCCATGTAGCCGTCTCCGTTGAGATCCGCGGAATATACTGAATCGGCGCCATAGAAATCCCCGTCAACGGTATGTTCCGTCCAGCTTGTGCCCGAGCCGCCCACGTTCTCCCACCAGGTGATGTCGTGGGCATAAGCGGCTGCTCCGAGGACATCCATGTAGCCGTCTCCGTTGATATCCGCGGAATATACTGAAGCAGCGCCATTGAAATCCCCGTCAACGGTGTGTTCCGTCCAGCTTGTGCCCGAGCCGCC
>JAUWMQ010000094.1 GCA_030613065.1 Candidatus Aegiribacteria sp.
TATCGTACGCTCATGCCTTGCCGGGCCGCGCGAGAGATTGCTTGACCACGCCCAGAGCTTATCCATCCTGATACAGAACATTATTCTATCGCCCGGCCCTCTGTATCGGATAGCAGAATGGGCGGCTCCCGTAGAGCCTGCCGCTCTTGGTCTCTCCGCAACGGATATAAAAGCGATCAATGATGACAGGATCGCACGGAGCCTGGATGCCCTTGTAACCATGCGGGCACGAAGTCTCTTTTTCAGAATTGCCCTGCACATTATCAAACAGTTCGAACTTGACACCCGGCGGATTCACCACGACACCACCACGGTCACCTTCCATGGACGGTACAGGAACTCCAACCGAGAACCACACATCACTTTTGGAATAAACAAGGATCATCGTCCTGATCTCAGGCAGCTTGTCTTCGGCCTCAACATTGTTGCAGACGGAGCCGTACCGATCTCTCACGAGGTTTACAGCGGCAATCGCACAGATGACACCATTCACAGGAGCAATGTTGATCAACTTCGCAGTATACTTGGAAAGGATGACTTCATCTACGTGGCTGACAGCAAGCTGTGTACCCGTAAGAATCTTCGGCATATAGAAGATTATGGAGGCAGGTTCGTCACCCCGCTTCCCCGCACCCGTTCTGAAGACAGGGACTTCCGGAAGTATTTGCGGGAAGGGGGCCGGGTTCGCTGGCGCAAGATACTGGTAAACGAGCAGAGCAGGAGCGCGAGCGCTCCGGAAGATATTTACTACACCACAGCTGATGGTCCAGGACAGACTGTAGAGGGGTACCACATTATCTGGTGTCGCAGTTCGCAGAAAATGGAGTTTGATGATCAGGCGAGAGAATCGACAATTCAAAAGGCCGAGGCAGAGCTGTATGATCTCAATGCCCGGCTCAACCGGGGGAAGCTGAAGCAGCGCTCAGCCATCAGGATGAAGGTCGATAAGATCTTCCGTAAACGCTGCTGTCAGCACTTCCTGAAGGTCAAGATTGCTTATCGGATCATCGTTAAGAGCAGATACCTTCGTCCTGGCCGTCCCGGGAAAGATGATCCTGTCAGGGAAGTTCGATCAAGGATCTATCGTCTTGAGGTAAAGCGGAACAAAGATGCTCTGCGTAATGAGGCCCGTACAGATGGAGTGTTCCCCCTGGTTACGAACCTTAAGCGGAATACTTCGAAGAAGGATGTCCTGCTGATTTACAAGTACCAGCCCTATGTAGAAAAACGGCACGCTCTACTGAAGAATGAACTTGAAGTGGCACCAGTTTACATCAAGAAGCCACAGCGTGCGGCAGGCTTGATTCATGCGACGTTCCTTGCAATGACTCTCGATGCTCTCATTGAGCGAACGGTCCGGCAGGAAATGATGATTGAAGGAATCGAATCGCTTCCAATCCTTCCGCAAGGAAGGCCAACAGGGACACCAACCACTGCTCGTATCCTTGAAATGTTCAGTGATGTGTGCTGGTATGAATTCGAACGGGGAGGTGAAACCGTAACGTTTCCGATCAGTCTTTCCCCGCTCCAGATGCAACTTCTCAAGCTCCTTGGTATGGACTCGTCAGCGTACGCCTGATATGTTCAAATCTGGTGAGTGAAATTATTAAATTTGCTCCTCAACAAGTGCGGAATGTAAGCTATACTTCTGGATTTGAGACGATAAAAGCCTCACAATTCTAACCTAACCGGATCAAACGGAGCGAAGTGTGGTGGTTCTCCAGTATGGAAACCTCAGAGTGCTGGCGTCGGAGGGTATTGATTACATACACCTTCCCGCACTTGGAATTGAAAGCGAACGTAGATGATTACTGAAGACCAGAGCCGATTACAACGCTCTATTTCTCTGGTATGAGAACGAAGTGCTTGACAAGGATAAGGTCTCACTCGGAGAAAACATTGATCGAATATCATCAGATAAAAGGGTCGCTCTGACCCGCTTCGAAGCTGATCCATCTATTTGTCACAGGTCAAAGGTTTCTGAGAGGATCTCTGAGATAACCACAGCAAGCTTGAAGCTCATTCATTTATAGATATGTTTTTTGCCCATGCTGAAAGAATTCCCGGTGCCCAGGTGTTAATCACCGTAAAAACTTATCCTCAACCCTATACTTCACATGGTGAAGAAAAAATTCTTCAACGACCTGGCGCTGAAGAGAGATCTGTATTTGTTCGTCGGATCGCATTACGTGCACCATGTGAGGAGATTGCCTAATCCATTCATAATTGTTGGTGTGTTCTATCCACCTCATTTAACTTAAGAAGATCAACTCTCATTTGATTTCACTCCTTCATATCATTATTCATAATAATGCCATAACAAATCATGTCAATATGTGCCTGACGAAGATTGGCAATATTTGCCTTGACATGTTCGATAGAATGCTTATACTTAGTTTATAGAGACCTGAAAGCAAGGAGGAGCATGTCCAATATAAGTGAAAACATTCGCAATCTGAGAGAAAGAATGGGTGTGAGTCAGGAAAAACTGGCAGAATGGGTTGGTGTATCCAGGACTACCTTAGCACAAGTAGAATGCGGAAATAGGAATTTTGAATCACTGGAGCTCTTTAGAGTAGCCGATTTCTTCGGATGTACCGTCTCAGATCTTTTGACTAAGGAAGCAGCAGATCTAGCGGCGATAGGCGTAAGATTCAGGCGTTCCATGGGTATCCAGGAGGACGATGCGGTATGGGAAGCTGTGGCCAAGAGTATCAAACTAGCCAGGGAGGCTGCTAACTTAAAGAAAATCCTTGAAGTAGGGTTATCTGAGTCCTATATCCCAGGCTACAGTATTCCAGCACCGGCAAGTAAGCCCGAAGCAATCAGACAGGGCTATCAAATCGCTCTGAAGGAGCGTAATCGACTTGGTCTAGGTTCTGAAAGGATACTGAATGTTAGTGAATTGATAGAGTCTGAAGGAGTATATGCCGGAGAATTAGAGATGCCTGATGATGTATCCGGCTTTACTATAAGCCTTGGAGAACTGGGTTCTATTTGTCTGGTGAATGAGAAACACAAAGGCCTGAGAAGGCGCTTCTCACTTGCTCATGAGTACGGCCATGTTCTGATGGATTCGGGGCTTGGTGCAATTGTTAGCAGAAACGCTGAGAGCAAGGAGCTGATAGAGGTCAGGGCGAATGTCTTCGCCGCCGGATTTCTGATGCCGGAATCTGGATGCTGTGAGATGATCCGGAAGATCGGGAAGGGCTCCGCATCCCGCGAGAGCGACGAGGTGTTTGACGGGCAGGATGTCACCCGTATCGAAGAAAGGCACAACGCAGAAGATCAGCAGGTTCAGCTGTTCGATGCTGCAAGGCTAGCTTACTACTTCGGTGTAAGCGTGCAGGCGATGCTGTACAGGATGAAGAATCTTAAACTGATCAGTCAGGCAAGACTTGAGGATTTACTGAGAGAAGAGAATACCGAAGCAGGTGAGCACTTGAGAAGACTTATACACAGGAATGATCAGGATCGTCGCCTGGATGAGCCGGATTTATTCGGGTGTACTGTTCTCACCATGGCTATGGAAGCTCTGCGCAGAGGAAGCATCAGCCGGAGCAAGTGTCTTGAAGTGGGAAGACTGGCATGTCGAGATGAGCAGTATGAGTATTTTAAGAGCTTCGTTGACGAGGCCTCGCGACATGATGTACCAGTGATGATACCTGGTGAGGATATTCAGTGAACTCAAGATTGGTTGTACTGCTTGATGCTTGCGTACTTATTAACTTGTTCAATGGGGAATGCTTTGATTTGCTCGGCGGTCTAATTCAGTATGATTTCCGTATAACTACTCATGTAGAGGGTGAAATTACCGATTCCGGACAGGTGAGTATACTGCAGAGACTGATTGAGAATGAAGTGGTATGTACCGTTTCTATTACCGACGATAAGACTAATATGCGTATTGAACAGTACATGCAGAAACTTGCTGCCGGAGAGGCTTCTTGTATGGCGTTGGCTATAAAGAATAACTGGCTGATCTGTACGGATGACTGTCTGGCAAGCAAACTTGCATATAACGAAATGGGTCCAGGGAAAGTGCTTTCAACACCAGGTCTGATATTACAGGCGATCAGAAATGGGCTTATCTCTATTGATAAGGCTGACGAGATCAAGAAACAGCTGGAAGAGTGCCGATTCAGAATGTCATTCGTATCATTCCATGATATCGTATGAGCGCACTGTATCCCAACTTCACCGGCTCGGATAAGATTCAATTGATGGAATTATCATGATAATACGCCTGTCACATAAGCTTGGCAGGAAAATCGGTGTTCAGTCGGCGCAATCCCTTCCTCTGCATTCGAATCCATTTGCTGACTGGTCGGCACATCTGTTCTCAGCGGGAAGAGCACAGTATATCATTCTGACAAATACAACATCGCTGTATTCAGTGATGACATTTGGCCGGGGTATAACGAATGATGGCAAGTTTCTCGGGAGAATGACCGGTGTTCTGGGCGAGTTCCTCCGGGACGACGGATTTAATTTCATATGGGAAAGACTCATCTCACCTGAAACCGCCAGTGTTCACTTTTCAAAGAGTTACAATCGCGCCGTTACTGGTTCCATGAACGAAATGATACAATGTGCGAAGTATCTGCTTATCGAACGGGAGATGTCTCCATTCGATGTTTCCAGTGATCTGAACGGAATGCCCATGTCGATGATAGAGCATGTATTTCCCAGAGATGAATTCAGTTCACAGACACTTGAATGATCCCATCGAAACCGTTCTAGCGCCTGAACCAGCGTTTGCTTAGCATATGTGTGCATTGAGTTCGTTCCGCAGAAGGAGCCATGATGGAAATAACCAGAATCCTGAATGAACAGGAGTAAAAAAGGTGATGTCGGAGAAGGAAAGGGGATTCTGTATGAATGAGAATATCAATCAAAACACTTCGGAAAGCGGGGAAGATCATTTCATCAAAGATCAATGTGGAAGAGAGTACCATTTCAGAATAGATTCGTTTCGCAGTGGAGCTGGTTTTATTTCGGAAGCGTTTGAGGTAAATGAAGACGATTCTCCGGGGTATCATTTCCATTTGAGGATTCTCAGCGGCTACGACGATAAAGCATGAAGTTCCAAAATGAAAGGATGAAATCAGTAGAAATGGAAAAAGAAGAATTTGAAAGGATCTGCTTTAACTGCAATCAGTTTTTCCCTGCAATAATGGGTGAAGCAACGGAATTCGGCGTCTGTCTGAATGACGAAGCGTTAGATCCCTTTATCGATGAATTGCTTGAAGATCGAAAAACCGCATCCTGTCAGAAACTGGTGGACTCCATTAAATTTTCAGGAGAACGTAAGGCATGCAATGAATTTGAAGAGGTTGAAGAAGTAGAGATCGATGATGACAGCCCTCTGGGACTTGCAATATCTCGTTTTAATGAAACCGGTGAACTTGATCAAAGTTTCTTATTCGTAGTCTAATCTCCATAATGGGTTCTGGCGCGAATCAATAGAACAATCAATTCATCATCATGGATAGAGTAAACGATTCTATCTTTATAACTTAAGCGAAGTGACCAGTACCCCTTCAAATCCCCAACCAGGGCTTTTCCACAGTAGGGATTAACTGCCAGGCGGTTACGCAGGATATCTTTCAGTTTTGATTGCAGTTTTGGACTGAGTTTCTTGATATCCCCGGCTGCCTGCCGTGTGAAACGGATGGTGTACTTCACTGCTTCTCTCCAAACACTTCTTCGAAGGAGAGAGTATCACCTGCTTCCGCTTCTTGTCTAGAAGTTTTGAACCCATCTCTGAAAGATGGGGAGGATAGTAACTCAAGCGTTTCCTGAATGCTGTCATATTCGGATTCCGACATAAGAACAGCATCACCGTTCTTGTATCGAATGTGATAGATCTCATGTTCTTCGCTGGCTCCCCTCAGGAGCTTAAAAAAGCCCTTACGAGCGTCTGTTGCGGTTAATGATCTCATATTGAAACCTCCATGGTGTACAACTTATGGTACACTCCATTATATGCTCAATTCTCAATAGTGTCAATTTGAATTAAGGATGCATATTTTTCAGGTTTTAAGATATTTGCTCAGAATCTGCTGCTGCCCATCAGAAAATGATCAGTTTTAAATGTATTGATCATTCCTGAATTCTGCGGAATGTTCTATAGCGCGTATCAGATTGTATCTGCTTCTGGAATGAATATTGCATCTCTTATTCCTTACCGCTGCATGGGAGGTATGCAATGTTTGAGAAGAATGCCGGTTACGGGGACAATTATGAGCACCTGGAGGATATCTGCAGGTATCTGTCCGCTCTTGCGGATGTCCGGATAGCCGAGGTTAAGGCTCAAGAGAATGTGCGAGCAGAAAGTGATCGGGTTTCTGTTATTGAATTGACCATAACAACACGATGAGATCATATGCGGTTACAGCATACAATGTGTGGGCTTAGTCCTGTTTTTCGATGAATTCTATATCTGCTAAGTCCCTGTGCCGCCCTGAAGCCTTCTTGTTTTTTACTAAATCATTCCTGGATATCGTAGCGATATCGATTCCATCAATTCTTATGATATTTCTATTCTCATAGCATTCATTGAAGCTAATACCATCCGCTTCATTCATTATATCAATCTGAATAGGGGATCTTCCCATTCGAAACACATTACCTTTTTCCTGAAATACTCTGTTTTCAACAGTAGGTGCCCCAAACGCAAGGAGAGCTTGCTGCAGTTGTCTGATGTTTTCGTCATCAATTGCTATCAGGAAGTCAATATCTTTTGTTGCTCGTGGATTTCCGTAGAGCCCAACAGCCCACCCGCCAATAAGCAGATAGTGAACTTTATGCTCGTTTAAAAACTGTATAAACTCTTTGAAGTCGTCCGGTAGTTGCTTCGTGACCATAAAAGCATTCCCTTAGAAATGTGATTGTTCTAAACTTTTCCTGTGCGCTGGTTTTTGCCCAGAACAGCATGTTTTCTTTTTCCAACTCTTCAGAAGATCCAATACTGATGGCTCTTCTGTCTATTCTATCATTCATATGCATCCTTCGCTTCATGCGCAGCATAATGTACAGCAGCAAAACGGTTGAGCATTTTGTGATTTCTCCACTGATCAGATTATTCTGATACTGCTGTTCATTCTATTGTACCTGCAATAAAGATAATATCCAAAGTACTTTGTCGCAAGGTTTTTTGAAACTTGTCTAAGATTTACTTCTGCGGAAAATCTTAATGTGACCGGTCTTCGGATTCTTTCAGTTTTTTATTAAGGGTGTTTACTTCATTTGTGTGTATTCACAGCAATTGGCAAGAATCATGCATATGATTCTTATAAGCTTAACTTAGAACAGAGGAGTGTTTTGCTCAAGCTCGAGTTCACGATATACAGTGGAAGCACAGTCATCGACGCGCCGGGAGATACTTCTATCATGTCAACACCGGTTTAGAATGCCGCATAATCCGATGCAAATTTACCACAAATTCCGGAGTTATGCTTCCAAGGCTAGGAATTGAGACTGTCAGTGTCGAGTTGAGGATGTATTTCAGGTATGCCTTGTCGTTTTTCACAGTGCGACTGCCTCGGCCAACACTTGCTCCTGGAGAAGCGGATTAAGGCCGGATTCTGTTACGATGTCGATGTGTCGTCCAAGGAGCTGTTCGAGTTCGAGAATCAGACCCGCGGGGAACCAGGAACTGACTTTCGGCCCGGTCGTGACGAGGAGGTCTATATCGCTTTCTTCAGATTCTTCGCCACGAGCTACCGAACCAAATACCATAATAGACGTGACTCCATGCCGTTGCGCCACTTCAAGCACATCCAAGCGCTTTGCCTGCAGGAGATCAATGGTCGTCATTTACGCCCTCCTATCGAGTATGACGATAATACTTAATTTATAACATAACTTCTCTGCTACGCAACTGATTCGAGAAATTCTAATAGTTGAAGATTCATACCTGACCGCCTTCAAGAACTGCGGTCCTCACAACATCATTATATGATCCGAAGTAAGCGGGGGGGATGTAAGCTTATAAAAACTGGAATCCCATAGTGCCCGAAGAAGTACTGAACGAGTTATGGGGAGAAGTGCAATGAAGCTCTCGGCATCGAAATACTGCCCTTTGCTGATTTCTCTCCGGTTCTCAGATATAAAGGATGACAAAGAAAGTTTCCTGTTCGGGGTCTGTAGCGTCAGACAGGCTTTCACTGCAGTCCTGATCATTAGTACGGTGGGAATCGTCTACTGACAACGTTTTCATTGCGGTAACCTACTGCTGTAAAAAGAAAAAACAGACCCGCGACTGCTATCCAATCCCAGCTTATTTGCCTTTATGGGGTAATCACTGCTTTGCCTCTGTCAGTTTTCACCTTATGGCTGCTTTGTGCTTGTTTGCTTCTGTTGCATGATATGCACGAAAGGTAGAGATTGTTCAGATGGTCAGTACCTTTCCTTGCTTTTGGATGGGAGTGATCAATCTCCCCGGCACCCCTTTGCTCATACTTGCCGTAGTTTACAAAGTGTATCGTTTTGCCGCTAAGGTGACATTTTTCGTGGGTCTTGTTGAATACAGCGCGTATTCTCTCATCAGAATAAATCATCATATTTCTTTCTATGTTCTAATATCCCACATTGACATATGTGATTATCGTACATATCTTATTATTGTCAATAGTGGATCACGTATTCTGATGGAGGAGAAATGGATTCTTCGAAGCTGGGGGCGGTAGTAAGGCTGCTGAGAGAGTTCAGGCACATGTCCCAGGAAGACCTTGCAGGTCTCATGGGGATATCGCGTACCGCTGTAGTTAACGCTGAGAAAGGCAAGCGGAAGCTTTCCGCAGCTGAATTTATCAGGGTTGCCGAGGTCTTTGGACTTACGCTGGATCAACTGGTAAAGCCCGAATTGAGACCTGAGTGTATTGTGGATGATGGGTCCGTGCTGGAGATCAGGGAAAATAGCGGTCCCAGGATCAGCATTCCACAGAACCGGTTCGACAAGTCCAGAGAAGTACTCCTCTTCATCCTGTCCAGGATAGGAGCCAGACCCCACATGGGGGAAGCTGTTCTATATAAGCTTCTATATTTTATTGACTTCGATTACTATGAAAAATATGAGGAGCAGCTCATCGGGGCTACTTATATCAGGAACCACTATGGCCCTACGCCCGCCCACTTCAGGAAGCTGGTGGAGGAGATGGAGGAGGCAGGAATCCTCGAAAGGGTCTGCTCCGAATACTACAGCTATCCCCAGACCAAATATCTCCCTCATCGAGAGCCGGATCTTTCTCTGCGCTCAGGCCGCGAGTTGGATCTGATTGAAGAAGTCCTCGGAAAGCTGGGGAGTATGAACGCAAGACAGATAAGCGACCGCTCCCATGGCGACGTTCCCTGGATGAGCACGCAGGAGGGTGAGGCTATCGATTACGAGACCGTATTCTACAGGACCCCCGAGTACTCGGTCAGGGACTACCCGGAAGATGAAGAGGACTGATCATATGAACTCCGGGGGTGGTCCGAAGGTGATAGAGCATCCCGGGTTCAGGCGTGATCTCAAGCGACTCCTCAAGAAGTATCCTTCCTTGAGGGATGATCTGAAGGTTTTCGAGAAGATGCTGCTTCTCGCGCATCAGGATCAGACTGTCCAGCCTGAATCACTGGGATTCTTCCGCATATCTGATTTAGGATTCAAGAATGACGGTGTTTATATCGCAAAGAAATTCGCTTGCAGATCCTTGAAAGGTAGCGGTGCCAGGTCGGGGATTCGAGTTGTTTATCAGTTCAATACTGCTACTGGTGTGATCGAGTATATCGAGATGTTCCATAAGAAAGAGAAGCCCATGGCGGACAAGGACCGAATTAAGAAGCTGTATCTTGAAAATTTGGATGACCGATGATGAACTATATAGACTGTCACTTATAGTAAAACTCAATAAGCTACTCAGTGCTGGTCAGAAATACTGCTGTACTGTCATGCAAAGACTGACAATAATTAACCGTGCAATATGGGATTGACAATACCAATATGCACGGTATATTGTATTCATGATTCCAAGAATTGATTATGAAAATAAGATAACTGCATGCCTTGAAAACTTTCCGATTACCACACTTATCGGTCCTCGACAATCAGGGAAGACAACTCTTGCTACTCAAATTTACAGGAAAGCAGGTGGCACCTATCTTGATACCGGCAGGAGAAGCGACAGGCTTCGTCTGTCCAATCCGGAGTCATTTCTTGCTTCCCTGGAGGGCCTTGTTGTAATTGATGAGATTCAGGAAATGCCTGAATTATTCAATGTGCTCCGTGCTGTTGTTGATGATTCAGATATAAAAGCAAGGTTTCTGGTACTTGGAAGCGCTTCTCCCAGAATAGTAAAAGGAGTTTCTGAGACTCTGGCCGGACGTACCGCTTTTGTCGATTTGTCGGGGTTTAATCTCCTGGAGGTGGGAGCCGGTGAAATAAACAAACTATGGTTCAGAGGTGGGTTCCCAAGAGCATATCTGAGCCCTGATGATGAGTCTGCGCTGACATGGCTGGAAGCCTTCATAAGAACCTTCATTGAGAGAGACCTTCCCGGTATAGGCTACCCTGAATCGGTGTTCCACGTAAGACGTCTGTTATCAATGATTGCATCATGTCACGGGCAGCTTACGAATTATTCGTCTATTGCGGGCTCAATGGGAATTACTCATAAAACCGTCCAGAAGTATTCTGACATACTTGATGGCGCATTAATCATTCGAAGGCTGCGTCCATATTTTACCAATACAAGAAAGCGTTTGGTAAAATCTCCCAAGATCTATATCAGAGATACCGGAATCCTTCATTATCTCCTTCAGATCGATTCCTTTTACAACCTGCTGGGAAATGCCGCTGCAGGATCTTCCTGGGAAGGTTTTGCGCTTGAGCAGCTTATCAGTAAATTCGGTGAGAGACACTGCTACTTCTGGAGAACGGCACACGGAGCTGAACTGGACCTGCTCGTTCTCAAAAAAGGGAAAAAGTACGGATTTGAATTCAAGATGAGTGAAGCGCCCAGAATTACGAAGTCGATGCGTATTGCAAGGGAAAATCTTGAACTTGAGCACTTATGGATAGTAGCGCCTGTGAGAGAAAGCTACCCGGTGGAAGAGAAAATTACAGTCAATACCCTCTTTGATGCTATTAATACTATTACCTGACCATTCAGGATATCAGTGAGACTGCTCCGATCGCTCCTTGATTCCCTGGTTACTACATCCGAACCCGGATATGAGAATGAAACCTCCACCGCCCCAAGGGGCGGGGTATCTATAAGTCTAAGTCAAACGTCAACTGCGCTGAGTACAGCTCCCTGTACTCTCGTCCCTGATTAGCAACATACTTCTTTATCACTTCAGCGCTCGCGAATTGACCAACTGTATTTGCGTAGTATCCACTTGTCCAAAGAGCTGCACCCCATAGCTCTTTTTTCACCTCTTTGTGAGATTTGAAAATCTCCCGTGCAGTTATACTCTTTATTATCGTTACTATTCTACTCACAGAAAGTGTCGGTATACTTTGAACCAGAAAATGTACATGATCCTCTTCCATGCCTATCTCAACAAAATGTATTTCATAACGTCTGCCAATTCCCAAACAAATATCACGCAACGATATCTCAACGGCATTGCTGAAAACCTTCCGACGATACTTTGCCGGAAATACCAAATGATACATTAGCAACGACTTATTATGACTCTTGTAAATATGATCACTCATACACCAAGAATACAAAATCCGAATGCACGCCCCAAGGGGCGGGGAATTAAACCCTCCTCAGATTAAAT
>JAUWMQ010000130.1 GCA_030613065.1 Candidatus Aegiribacteria sp.
CATCGGCATAAAACCCACACAGCTGGCTATAATACACGCATATTATCGTCAAATACTTCCAGTATTCTCCTCAAATCTCCGAGCATTCTATCTCAGCCGTGAGGATCTTCTGCTCAATGCATATTGCCGGACACACTCCTACTCCCGAATTGACTCATTCCAGTAATGTTGCATATTGCTTTTTCACATGTAATTATCTTGCTTAAGGAGCACAGTTGGATCAAGGAGGTTGAAATGAGTTTACTTGGCAACGTGATCGGTGCCGGTAAGGGCATAGTTGTTAAGGAATTGGCAAAGCTGGTGGGGCTCAGTGATGATAAAGCCATCAGCGCGCTAAACCTTCTGGTGCCTGCATTATCAAAGGGACTGGATCAGAACACTGCAGATCAGAATGGTCTTGAATCTCTTCTAAATGTAATCAGGTCCGGTAGTCACACGGAATATGTAGATAACCCGGAAACTCTCAGCCGCAGTGAAACAGTTGTCGATGGGAATGGCATACTCGGCCACATTTTCGGCAGTAAGGACGTGAGCAGAGAAGTTGCAGGATTCATTTCCGGCAAAACTGGAATAGATATTGAAACCATCAAGAAGATGCTGCCAGTGGCTGCTGCAGCAACTCTTGGTACGATTGAGAAGGAAGATGCGGAGACCTCGGAATCAACCGCTACCGGGAATATTCTGAAAAAACTTCTGAGTACGGATGAGGATCCTGGTCTTGATAGTATTGTATCTCTGGTGAAAGAACTCTTTTAGACTTCAGGAGCAAACTCGACCAGCATATGGATACAGACTATACTAATCATAGAATTAACCCGCAGAGTGAAAGTTGATATAGGAACATTTCATGATAGCACTAATTGTATTTACGATTCTGGGAACTGCATCAGCTGATATAGTCTTTGAGCCTGTTGCAATGCACGGTGATTTATCAATCGATACATTGATAGTAGAAGGTACGGAGTACCATCTGATTTCATTGGACGGTTTCTCCAACCCCACAGATGGAATGCGGAATCCGGGTCTGCCTTCAGTACCTTTCACCGTTTCGACCTTTCTACTGCCCCCTGATATCAGGATAGATACAATTGAAATTCTATCTACAACCTGGGATACGCTTCCAGGCAAGTATTATCTCTATCCGGCGCAGACAGGCTTAATGACGGCTACTGCCTTCATATCACCGGATCAACGTATTTACTCTTCCAGCATGCCTTTCCCCGAGAAGGCGATTGAAGTGTCACGCCAGGGTTCTGCCATGGGCTATTCAGTGGCCTCTCTTACCGGCACTCCGATCAGGTACATCCCCGCTGACAGCACTTTGATGATCCTCTCTTCAATCATAATTAACATTCAGACGGAATCCTCGGAGTCGGAACGCATCTTCCCGAACCGCGAGACTGAATTCAGCTCTGCCATGCGTGAAAGGGGCATTCTCAGCCTCATATCCAATCCGGAAAATATTGCCTGCTACCAGCAGCCCGTTACCCTGACTTTCGAAGACAGGATGTCCCCACTCAACATCACACCGTCACCCTCTTCTGCAGGTGACGGTGTCGATATGGTGATAATCACCAGCAGCGAACTTGCAGACGACTTCGAACAGGTTGCCGATTACCGCACCAGACAGGGCATCATCACAGTCGTAAGAACCGTGGAGTGGATTGACCAGTTCTACAGTGGCTGCGATACGCCTGAGCGGATCCGCAATTTCATCCGTGATGCTCATGAGGAGTGGGGTATCCAGGCGGTTCTCCTCGGGGGAGACGATGGTGTTGTACCGGTCAGAGAATGTGGCGGGTGGAATTACACTGCTTTTTCTTTTCCTACCTTTCAGATACCTTCCGACGACTACTACGCCGATATAGATGGTAACTGGTCGTACGCTGAGAGCATGTGGAATCCTGAGTTTTCCGAGAACTATCTTGATCTATGTTCAGGAAGATGGCCCGTTAATGACGGCGATGATGTTTATTCACTCTTCGCCAAACTCCAGCTTTACGAGCAACCCGAATTTCTTTCGGAAGACTTCGCCAGGAAACTACTGTTGATCGGCTCAAATGAGATAATCGGGAATGGTGCTGATGACATGATGTATCTTGTAACTCAATTGGAAAATTCCTCAGCAATTCCTCGATACCTTGATGATCCTACTGAGCTGTACTTTCCCCATTCACTGCCTGGCGGAGATCTTTGCCGAAGCACTGCACTGAGTGAATTCGATCAAGGATACAATCTTATCGTCCACGCTGATCATGCGGAAGTACACAAGCTCGCTACAGCAGGAAAGAATACCCTCGGGCAGTTCATGTGGGATTCTGATTTCGCAACAATGGGTAACTTTGAAGAACCCTCGATCTTGTGGACTATTGGTTGCGATATTGGACACTTCGACGGTACCTTCTGCTTTGCCGAAGCCGGCCTGCTGACATCAGCCAGTTCAGGCCTTGTAGCGATGATAGCCAATGCAAGATATGGCTTGTATGGTCAGAAATTTACTTACTACGCTTTCTGCGATGCTCTGTTCAATACTGGTTATATTGCTGATCATCATGGGTTTCAGGCCCTTAATTGGCCTCTTTGCTACCTTGGAGAGGCTCATAGATGTTCGAAGAACATTGATGGCATTGCATTCCCGCAGCTTAACCTCCTGGGCTCACCTTTGATGTATGTCTGGCGTGATAATCCGGAAAGTCTTCTTCTATCGGTTCCCCGGATGTATATGAGAGAGGGAGTATCAAGGGATATTGCAGTTATTGTTACTGATGGTACTGACCCTGTTGAAAGCGCCACCGTCTGCCTGTGGAAGAAGGACGAAGTTTTCTCGATTGAGGAGACAAATGCTCTAGGCCAGGCGATATTCGAGGATATATGCATTGTCGATGGCAGCGGTGATCAGGATGTGGTGATTACAGCCGTCAAGAGACGCAGGGAAATTAATCAGATCGGGACAACCGTAGTGAGCTACATCCCTGATCAGGTCACGCTGGACGTTCTTCCAGCTGATATTCCGATCGTATCACTGGAAGACTTTTCAGTCGATGTTACTGGCGATGGTACGCCGAATCCAGGAGAGTTCGTTGATATCTACATCACCGCGAAGAACAGTGGAGCCGAAACCGCGCTGAATGTCAGCGCTGAACTCTCTCTGGTTTCCGGTGGTGAGTACATTAAGAGAATCCCGGATGATCAGACGAGTTTCCCGGATATCGCTCAGGATCAGACCGAGGACTCGACGGATCCTTTCACAATCGTGGTCAATTCAAATGTTGAGAGCTATTCCACCGTTGTGTTCAATGTAACATTCTCATATTTCGAGTGCTCAGGCCAACTTCATCAGTGGGAATCACCTCTCTTCCTTACGATTTACTCGGAGGGCTATGCGCTTACTGTGGTAGATCCCACAGCGGATAACTCCAGTGGTAATACTGCGGAAATACTACTCAGTAATATGTTTCTTGCAAACTGCGGCCTTGGGGAAGGAAACGATCTTGAGATCACGGTGGACAATCTTTTTCCAACTGAACCCTTCAACGTCAATACACTTATCTGCCCGGGCATGGAATCCAACGAAGTCAGTTCATTGAGTGGACAGATCGTTCTTACCGTAATGCCTAAGAACAAGAACTCGGCCTGGCTAATGGAGAGGTTCCCGGAATGTTCGTTCGATGTTGTAGTGAGCAGTGATGGCGGTAATTTTGTCGCACGGATTATTGATGTTGAACTGGTAGATCAACTCCAGGATCTTCCACTCGATCCGCCTGTCGGATTACAGGTCTATGAGACTGGCCAGGATTATATCAGCCTGGTCTGGGACCATGATGGACAGCCAGGCGCAGAGGGATTCTATATTTATTACAATAACGGTGTTGAATGGCAGAGGGCCTATCCTCTTCCTGTTCCTGTGGAGCAGGCTACAATAGAAGGACTGCTGCCTGGAAGACAATACGCTATAGAGGTAACCGCAGTGGACGCAATCGGCAGAGAGAGTGAACCGGCAACAACATCCATCAGCACAACCTGTCCGGCTGTTGACGGCTGGCCCATTCAACTGGCAGGCTCACCCGGCTGCGGCCCGGCAATTGCCGACATCGATCGGGATGGTTTCGATGAGATTATCGTCGCGACTTCTTTCGGTTTGGTATACATAATTAACAGGGACGGTAGTTATCAGGCACTTGGCCCTCCTCCTGGCTACGATTTCGACAAGTTCCTCGGTTGTGCAGTTGGTGATGTCGACGATGATTCCTGGCCGGAAATAGTGGTCACATGTCAGAAGAATTTTGAGATTCAAAACCAGGAGCAGGTAACTGTTCTGCTGTACGACATGGCGAATTTACTATGGACAGTAAGTGAGATAGCTGTCACCGAAGTGAATGAGCAGGCAGCCACTCCAGTCGTTGCCGGAACTCCGGTCCTTTTCCAGGCGGACACCAGCAGACATATGGAAATAGCTCTAAGGACAAAGGGACACAACGGAGGAACACCACACCTTTACGCATGGCGTTACGATTCTGAACTGAACAACTGGGTATCTTACAGTGCAGACTTCCCTGTTCCCCTCACCGGTTATTTCTTCACCGCCCCCACAGCTGTTGATTTCGATAAGGATGGATACGAGGAGCTGATTGTCACTACATGGGGGTCGGGGAGCGTTGGTACCGCGCTTAAAATCGTTGATTTTGAAAGCGATGGCAATGTATCGATCTCAGTTCATAACCTGCCTGAGCTGGATACTGAGGGTAAGATCGCCAGAGCGTTCGGTACTCTGGCGGCTGCCGAGGAAAACAACACCTGCTACATAGTTGGTTCAGCCAAATCCGACATACTCTGCAGTACGTATCAGCGAGTATTTACGTACAGTCTTCAGAGTGATCCGGTAGATGTGACCTTTGTCTGGGAAACCGATTGGATGAACGGCAGGGATTTTTTCGGTAACTTAACCGGTCCCGCCATCGGAGACCTGGACGGTGATTCTGAGCTCGAAGTGATCTACACATTTAATGGCGGGCAATACCAAATGGAAGGAAAAATCTTCGGCTGGAACTTGAGTGATGGCACAGAGACATTCCAGAGCAGTGAAATACCTTTCAATCCCATAATCGCAGGAGGTGGAGCGGATGTTAAATCGCAGCCTGTGGTGGGCCTTACAGCATTAACGGGGATAGGGGGAATGGCAATCTTCTCAGGTTTTTCTTCGCTCTGTTGTGGACATGATCCTCAATCCGGCTCATCGATGCTGGAAGGATTCCCGGTCTGGACACGTGATATCGCGTGTGCATCTCCAGCTATCTGCGATCTAGACATCGACGGTTTCCCTGAAGTTCTTCACATCGATTATTCGGGCTTTGCCACTCTTTTCGACTGGGATGAAGGAAGCTATACCAGTGAGGGCTGGCACATGTACCAGGATAATTCCTTCCGCAACGGATTCTACAATACCACCAGCAGTTTAAACGGGCTGGACATCAGCATCTCTGGCAGCCCACACATAGCCGCGCAAAGGCTCGCTGACAGTAATGACTTCTGTCTGCTCGCAGAGGTCGAGATATCCGGGACTCACTATCTTTCAGGGGGGGAGCCGGCTCCCGTGTCCGCATCTCGAACAGATACAGAGTATGCTACATCTGAAACTATCCTTGAAAGCGGTCCATCCACAGTATCAGTCCCAGGTTCGCGGGATCGAACCAATCGAGCTGACCGCTCAAGCGTTTCAACAGCCGCTGTGCTGGTGATCCCGTGCAGAACAGTTGAAATTGCCGTATTCTGCAGGGAAAGGCATATTGGTTCAGCGACTATCATGCTGGAGGAGGGGTCACACCAGGTGAGAATCCCTCTGAGATATATGAACGATGTGAATGACAGTATTTCGGTGGTTATTGATCCGTTTAATGAGTATCGCGAGATCGATGAAACGAATAACGTCTCCTCCGTAGAGGGACTCACTTTGACGGGTAACGTTTCAGAAGTTGTGATTCCCAGCCCGGCCGGAGCAATAGAACTAACGATCAGCCTTCCCTCTGCGCTTCCCGAGGGTCTGAAGATCAGAGTCTATTCAATCGCGGGCAGGCTTGTGACAAGTCTTGAGACCGAAGCGCTTCATTCAGGATTAACAAGCATATTACCGGACGCAGGAAGTGAAATCAACAGGCTTTCTGCTGGAATGTATATGGTGTGTATCTCAGGTCTGGAATCAGGAGATACGGTTAGAAAAGTAATCATTCTTGATCGCTGAAGGAATGGAGGGTCAGTTTTATGAATATCCTTACCGCACTTTCAGTTATCGCTTTCATATCTGTTCCTTCGGTGGATACTGAACTCACGGAGTTCCAATACAACGGTTCTGGCCTTGCCCTGATTACACCTTTTGACAGTGGGATAATTACTATTCCCTGGGGCTACGGAAGCGCTCTGTACCTTGAAAGAGGAAATACTGCCAGATATATCCCCTGGCCATGGGATGAATCAAGGTGCTGTTCGGCTCCCTCCTCCCATGGAAATTCGGCTGCCATATGCATAAACCGCGATGGATCGGACTGCATTCTGCTTTTCTCTCCCGATTCCATCCTGGAAGTCTACGGTCCTTTTCTAAGAGGCGGGAGACCGGTATTTGACAATCTGGGAAATATCTGGTTCACGGCAGATGGATTTCTTTACAGAAACGGCATATCAACCGGAATAGAGCTTGAGTTCCATACCATATCTATTGATCCTTCAGGTTACCGGGTCGCATTCTGCGACCGCGGCGATCGAATCTGTATACTGGATACTGCTGATGGTGAGTTCTCGGTTCTCGCCTCCGGTTACAGGTTTTACAACCCCATATTCCTGACCTGCGGGGGAACCACGATAATCGTATCTTCAACGCTGGAGGGTGAGATTGTTTCAGTCTCCACTGCCGATGGAGCATGCACATCTCTTGCCACGGGCTCTCAGCCCTTCTGGTGGGAGGAGAGGCAGGCGATACTCTACTGCGTAACCTCAGATGACGGGCATCAGATCACTTCTGGTGAAATCTGGACCGTCACGCTGGAAGGAGTAAGTCGGCAGATCACGTTTTCCTCCGGTATCCATGAGATTCACCCGATAGCCGTTGATGGTAAAGTTTACGCAATTGAAGCCGTCACCGGCTCTCTTATCAGTGTATCCGACTGATGAAACATCTTCTGATTCCATTACTGCTTATCACAGGGATGGTGTTTGCCTGGTCAGTGTGCCTCGACCCGGGGCACGGTGGTTCGGATAACGGTGCCGTAGGTCTTTACTGTACCGAAAAAGAAGCCAATCTCAATGTTGCATACCTTGCCAGATCGTATCTTGAGCAGGTGCCTGAGTGTGATACTGTCTCCATGACAAGGCTTGCTGACGAGTATGTTTCGCTTGTCGACAGGGTGGAATACGCCAATGCGGGTGGTTATGACAGATTCATGTCTATTCATCACAACGCATTCAATGGGGCAGTTCAGGGGACGGAAACGTACTGTGATACTGAGGGTTCTCCCGAATCCTTTGCCTTCAGGGATGTAACCCACCCATACATAGTTGACGCCTTCGAGTACACCGATCGGGGGGTTAAGACAGCCGGTTTCTATGTCATAAAATACACTGAAATGCCATCAATCCTGGGTGAGGCTTCGTTTCTTGACTACATCACATTATGGGATGAATCCTGGAGATTATTCACTCAATGGCAGGATCACTACGGAATCGAGGGATGGGCTTACTGCGCAGGGGTCTGTGAAAACCTCCTTTCACCGATTACACCACTGTATCTAAGCAGGGTAGTGGATAACTCCTATCCATCTTTCTCAACTGCAGGTCCGGGAATTTGGCAATATGGTGACTATGGAATTCCATTCGGTCCCGACTACGCCTGGATAAATGTATCTGACACAGTTCACACCGCAAGATGGAATCCGTACATGCCTCTTTCCGGCTCGTACGATGTTTCTTTATGGTGGGTATCAGGCTCAAACAGAGCAACTGATGTGAAATTCACCGTTCATCATCATAATGGAGTAAATGAATTCACTGTGGATCAGAGCACCGGAGGTGAGGAGTGGTATTCATTTGGCTCCTTCGCTTTTCACGAAGGAACCTTCGGCTGGGTTGAGATCTCCAGCGAAGGCTGCGCCCCCGGACTGGTAATCGTAGCTGACGCAGTAAGGTTTGTAAATGTACCGGTTGGTATTGAGGAAGATGTTTCTCCTGCCACGGAGCAGACGATGTGCGTTTCTCCCAACCCGGCAGGGGCTTCGGTCAGAATTGAGCTTTACGGGTTCTCTGCAGTATCCGAGATCGGAATCTACGATATATCGGGCAGGCTGGTTCAAAGGGTTCAATCAGAGCAACAGCAGTCAAACGTTTTTCTCTGGATCACGGATGGCTGCAATCCCGGAGTTTATTTCGCAATAGCCGGCAGAGATGAATCCGGAACTTTATCAAAAAGGATAGTAGTCCTGGAGCGGTAACTCTCAATCATGATTGATCAATCCATGTTATTGACATGATGGGACAACCCTGCGGATGTTCATCTTGCTGAGCATTGATCGGAGGTCTTCGTTCATGATCGTTGCTCTCTGAATGGACTTGACGACCATATTGTATCAATAATATGACGCAACACATGAAAACACGTCAACAGGCAGTTCAGGAAGAG
>JAUWMQ010000049.1 GCA_030613065.1 Candidatus Aegiribacteria sp.
GTTAGCACCCCTGTTTCCTGCAGCATGTGCAAATACCTGACGACAGTTTTGTTATCAAGACCAATATTCCTGGAGATGCTGTTTATGCTCAATTCTCCCGGTGGAATAGTGGCGGTATATGCCAGCATTCTCTTAAAACTCGGCAGATTCTCTGTTTTTATCGAATAGTGGTTCACTATATCCTCGTAGATCGTTTTGTCTACGATCCGTAGCAGCTTCTGAGCGTAGGTTGACTCATCTTCAAGAAAAAAGGGATAGAATCCCGCAGAAAGGTACTGTCTGAAGGATCCTCTCAATTTCTCTGTCGAGCCGATTTTCTCCTCATACTTCCTTTTGTTATTCAGAAGTTCTTCGAATTCTATAGCATCTTCACTGACTATGCTTTTGAAATGAAGATATTCTCTGAAAGACAATCCATTAATTCTGAAAATGACGGCTCTCCGGGACAAATCGTAAGTCCCTTTGACCAGGTCTAAACTTGAACTACCGGAGAAAACTGTTTTTACATCAGGATAAGTGTCGTAGATATTTTTCAATTCCTGGTTCCAGTTGGGGTATTTGTGTACTTCATCCAGAAAGAAATACCGGATCCCATGGACTTCGTAGAGTTCATTTACAAAATCGACCAATCGTGTTCCAGAGAAATAGATGTTATCCATAGATACGTAGATGCATTTTTCCCTGTCTTCGATCTTGTACTTGATGTACTGTAACAGCAGTGTTGTTTTCCCGGTACCTCTAGGGCCGATCAAACCGGTAAGCCGGCTGTCAAGATTGAAATCCCTGTACAGGTATCTGTATGTTTTAAAGTTTACGCTTTGAAGAAGTCTCTCATAAGCAGCAAAGAATCTTTCCATATTGTGACCTCACTCCTAATATGTACTATAATATCTGGAGTGTAGTCCAATGTCAATTCAAAAGATCATGACTGTATTCCAAACGATCACCGCAAGATAAACAATCCATAGATGTATTTCTCCTGAAACTCTCCGGTACTTATGGTTCCAGAAGTAATCCGAGGTTCTCGGAGTATGCAAGGCAGAATCTCCTTTAACGGTTTATGCCGGTGAACTCACAACTTTGTATCAATGAACATATGGGGTTCGACTGATTCAAGACATCAATTAATACTTTCATACCAGGTTTCACATGTCGATATCAGCCAATAGAATTCTAATTCCCTGATTATCCGCAGGTTTCAGCCAAAGCATTCTTTCGAAAACTGCCCTTGTATCATCTGTCTCTCCCAGGCGCCAGAGTGACAAACTCCCCCAGCAGCCTGTAGTACTGCGTATAATTCTGGATGTCATTATGAGTCGCTTCTTCTATAATGACTACTTCCAGGATGTCCCGGTCGAAGTCCGAGATAAGGTTCTCAGTTGACCATGCTGGGATTATCTCATCTTTCCCTGCCATAATGATAAGCGTCCCTGCAGTGATGCTGCCAGCCCTGCCTGCGGAATCGTAGCTGTTCTTCAGCATGAACTTCACCGGAAAAACCGGGTACGCTGCGCACGCCACGTTCACGATACTGTCGAATGGCTCTAATCAGCACCAGCCCTTCTACCCCTCTTTGAGTCGCCAGGTAGGTCGCCATATCCGTATCGAGGCTTCTGCCGATGATAGTAACCTTCGAATGATTCCGTGAAACATGGTCGTAGACTGCCAGAGCATCTGCGTACAAACCTTCCTCCGTGGGGCTGCCTTCGCTCTCCCCATATCCTCTGTAATTGATGAGGTAAACTGTCTGGTTATTGAAGATCTGTCTGAAGTCAGTGACTTAAAGTTCCCGTTCAAAGTCCTTAACGTAGAGCTTGATCATACTCAGGACAGAGGTCATGTGAGAATTTGTAATAGTTATTATGAAAGGCATATACACAAATTATAGTAATATTATAATATATAATATGATAATAATGCATGAATGCAAGACCTGACCCCGGCATGCACTCTTACGCCTTGTCTATACGTATATGGCTGGTCAACCGGAGATGCGATTACACCCGTCTCAGGTTTTAGGGTTTCGAGAAGAGTCCAGAAATCCCTCCCGGGTTTCGGTGCTTTGGATGCTTTAAATTCAAATACCTTCATTCGGTTTCCTTTCTCCATTATCAAATCTATTTCGGCTCCATTTGACGTTTGAAGAAAGGTGTGTTGACGGGAACGGATGGAAAACTGTACGTATCTGATTCTCCGATCACCAAAGGAATAAAGATACTGCTGAACATCGAGAGCATTGATGTTCAGTCGATCAGGGAATTCCCTTTTATGAAAGCGGCGGGGCTGTATGGAAGCTCGCGCAGTTCAAGTACCGCGAGAAACTTCACAGATGATTCCCGAAGAAGTTCTGGAGCAGATCAACTCCAGGGGCCACCCCTGACCCAGCTCAATGGGGAAGGACCATCTCCGGCAGCTGCCTTCATAGGAAGCAGCAGGAAGCCTCTGAGAAATATTAGCAGTTCCAGGAGTTCTGGTACACCTTCTTCAAGTCCGTTCTTGCGAACAAATGCGTTCCATTGGACCGATTTCATTTCGTCGCGACCGAACTCATCAGTCAGGGCCAACGGCAGCTCGATTGGGATGCCTGTCTTACGTCTCTCGAAGGTAGCTTTGATTGCTCGAACAAGGGTATTACCATCGAAGGCAAAATCCCGTGCCAGCATGTACAGATCGTAGAAATCCTTCATTCGGCTATTCGCGATGCCCAGAAAGACCATAGCCTGAAACTTCTCTGCAATAACCGTTTCACGTGGGTATGCAAGAATCCTCGGAGCCGGAAAATCCAGAAGAGTGGGATAGCTGATTCTCTTAGCCCTGGGTATGACCACATCGCCAAAACCTACATCGACCTGGACGGGAATACGAGCCCTCCCAAGGAATGCCGTTAGCGTGATGCGCTGTCCCTGGTATTCCTGTTCTTCACGTATGGGTGCGACCTTCAAGCTGTTGACATCAAATACCAGCCCGTCAGGCACGACATCGATGCAACACACGTTATAGAACACTCCCGCAAGCCGCTCACTGGAATCCTCGCCCTGACCAAGGAAGTCCATGTCCACTGTTGGTCTGTATGGCTGATCCATCCATACCATGAACAGCATGGCTCCCTTGAGTATGAAATCCCCGGCATACTCTGAGACGGAAAGGCGGTAGAGGAGTCGTTCCGTTGCGAAGCGCGTCCAGACAAGGTTAGAATCGTCTCCGGTTTCACGAATTATGTTGAGAAGCCGCTGATGAACAGATGCCGCGATGTTCGAGGCCTTACTCCTGGTCATACACTTGCTTCCATGTAGGGACGCATGGTCTTAGTCACCCGGCAGATCTTCGCGTATTTCCATAGCTCATCGATCGAGCACTTTCGGCTATGCAGAACTTCGCGGAGTGCTTCCAGTGCAACGTCAAGTCCGATCTTGTTCCGATACTTGAAGCAGTCTGCCACGGTCTTGGCTGGGTCGTATATTCTGACCTGAACGCCCTCGATGGTGTACTCATCAATGCCCTCAATCAGAGCATTACCTGAGAAACGAACGATCCGTGTTCTGGAGTGCTTGATTCGCGGGTGTGCAGCCCTTCGGTCAAGAGCTATCCAGACTTCGCGAGGAGCCTGTGTACCGATCTCGTGAAAGCGAAGGGCGGATAGCAGGCATATCACCCCCCTGGGAACAGCCTTTGCCGCCAGCACCAGTCCGTGGTTAATTGTAACGTCCGCACAAGGTAGACTATACAGCCCACGACCCACGCGTACGAGCTCCCCCTTGGCGCACATTCGCCGTAGATACTCATGGTGAATTCCGCAGGAACGTACCTCGGCTGCACTCACAACAACAGAATTGCGAGCAAGTTCCAGTATCCGTCCTGTTTTTTCTTCAGAACTATTCATGTGCGTAATTATAGTCAGTTTCTAATATATGTCAAGAGTTATGCAAAGGATAATTAACGGAATCTCATTCTGCTTTTACTCCTGAGCGAAATCTTTGCCATAAAGCTTGATTGAACACTCAGGGCATATCCCATGAGTGATCTTCGCATCGGAGTGATCGGAGATATAGGACTCGATCTGCTGCCAGTAACCGTCATCATCCCTGACTTTTTTGCAATTCGCGCAGATGGGAAGCATGCCCTGAAGTCTCTTCACGTCCGCAAGGGCCTCTCGAAGCTGATCGTTCATCGCGGAAAGCTCCACGTTCTTCAGGCGGTAGATCTCCGCTTCCTTTTCCTTCTTCTCGGTCTCGAACTGTACCTGCATGCTCGCAATTATCTCCATGCTCTTCTCGTTCAGGTGCTCTTCCAGACATGTTTTCAGTTCCCGGGAGTACATGAGGGCTTTCTGCAGATCCCCTTTTGCCTCGTACAGGTCGGTTATCGTCTCCAAGCAGTGGATTTCCACATCCTTCAGTTTCAGCTCCCTTGTTATCGCAAGACCTCTACTGATAACTTCTTCAGCTTCATCAAGACGGCCCAGTGCGGTGTATACTCCGCCTACACAACCGTATGTGAGGGCAACTCCTCTTCTGTTGCCGATCTCCTCATACAGCTCAAGGCTCCTGATGAAGAAATCCAGAGCTGATTCGTTATCGCCGAGTTCTTTATGCAGACTTCCGAGATTACCCAGAGTGCTTGCGCTACCTTTTTTGTCTCCCAGATCCTCCCTGATCTCAAGCGCCTTCTTGAAGTACTCCCGAGCCCTGTCCAGTTCTTTCTTTTTCCCGTAGACAGAACCGATGTTGTTGTAGAGGTATGCCAGTTGAGGACGGGTTCCGGACTCTTCCCATATCTTCTGCACATATTCATAGGACGACTGCGCCAGATCCAGACGAAGCAGGCTGCTGTAGCATGCGCCTATATTCAAGTAACAAATGGCAAGTTCGTCTTTACTCGCGTTACATTCCTGTTTCCGCCTGAGAGACTCGTGTTAGTGCTCAAGAGCTTTGTCAACCAGACCCTGAGACCTGTAAGCTGTGGCTATAGTACCGTGAACGGATGCCACACCGCTTCTGTCTCCGAGTTCCTCGTATATCTCAATGGATTTTCGGCAACACAACATCGCCTCAGCAAAGTTTCCCTTCTCGAGATTGATGGTTCCAAGAATTCTATAGCTGTTTGCCTGTTCGGCAGGGAACCTCTGTTTTTCCGCAAGATCCAGTACTTCCATAGCATAATCTTCCGCTCTGCGGGGATCCGAATGCAACAGGGCAAAAGCAAGTTTGTTCAGCACGGATGCAAGTTCTAAACCGGCAGGCTCCAGCCTGAGTCTCTCCAGTTCTTTCTCCAGCGCTATTATCTTATTATCAGGCATACAACGTATTCCATATTAAAACCACTGAGAAACTGTTGCGGATCCAATCCAATTGCCCTTTCATAATCAGAAATCGGCTGGGCTGCCGGATAATTCTGATACAGCCTTTCAAGCAGATCGGTAAGCTTATCTCCGTACAGCCGGTCTGCTGCCCAGGTCCCCGCAAGACCCTGAATGTCAGGTGATTTCCCTCTGGGAGTTACAAAATGATAACGGGGGTCCACCAGATCGCCGTTCAAAGGGTCAGACGAACCGTAAGCCTTCAAGTGCTGCACGTGTGCACGAATGCCGGTACACTCATCTGGAAAGGAAAGACCCGGCTGCTGCGGACCCACAGCGCCAAGACCGCAGAAATTATTCATCTCCGCGCTAACAAGCCCCTGAAAACGAAGGAATCCTGTTTCCAGGCACATCTGCACAAACGCAACATCTGAATTAACGCCTTCGAAGGCACATTCTGCAAGGTACAAATCTGCAAGACGAACAACCCTCTGCTCATCCGCATCGGGGTTGTTTTCCATGAAGAAGGAAACAAGCTGCTCCGAATCCATCAAACCGTTACCCATTATCAGCATAGGCGGATTCGAGCCGGGCAGAGCCAAAGCTGATGAGAAGGCAACGACAGTAAACAGGATTACCGGTTTGCGTTTCATCGCTTACAACTCCGGAAGTTCAAAAAGAGGAATGTTCTTCTTTTTCCGAAGCCAGTTCATTCCTTTGAGGACCGGTGTTTTCCGCAGCACAAACAGAAAAGCCTGCCTCTCCCCAGGAATGTCCGTCAGTATTATCCCGACGATCAGGGTAATCAGCCCCTGACCCGGAAGAACCAGCATGGCAAGACCCAGAACAATAAGAACAATCCCGATAATGTTCTTGATAATCAGATAAAGAACATGCAGAGGAAACGGAACCCATGAGGGTTTTGTCCGTAGCTTCCTCTTCTTGAAGTAATCGGCTGGAAGGGGCTGAACGAAAACAGGAACGAGAAGAGCAGAGACAACGAACATCCCCAGTGAAATCCCACCGATGAGGAATTTGTGTAAACGCACAAAATCAAAAACCAGGTTCACTAATCTCACGTCAGCCTCTCAGAGCTCCATCTCTACACGCCGCCCCTGCCTACCAGCATAATGGGCACCGTCTTCAGAATGAGCCTGATATTCAGACCAGCAGAACGGTTCATTACATAGCAGAAGTCCATGAACTGCGCGGCATCCATAGGAAGCCGACTCCTGCCGTACACCTGCCATACTCCGGTAAGCCCGGGTTTCACGGTGAACCGCAGTTTCTGCCAGTCGCTGTAATGCTCCAGCTCGTACGGGATACAGGGCCTCGGACCAACAAGGCTCATCTTTCCTGCAAGCACGCACCACAACTGCGGTAACTCGTCCAGCGAGGTCCGCCGCAGAACCTTCCCCATCCTGGTTACCCGCGACTTGTTCTTCAGTTTGAAGCCGTTTTCCGACTCCGAATCGGCTGCCTTCCCTCTGGCGTATTTCCCGAAGTACTCCCTGTGAGCCTTCGCGTGTTCTCCATCCGGGTCATGCGTCATCGACCTGAACTTGGGAAATGAAAACCGCTTCATGTCCAGCCCAACTCGATCCTGCACGAACAGAACCGGCCCCCGGCTCTCCAGCTTTATCATAAGCGCTAATAGCAGCATGAAAGGCAGCAGCAGCAGCAGGGCAGCAAAGGAAATAACGATTTCAACCGCTCTCCATATCACCGACGCAAAACGGCTCATCTTCCCTGTGAAGAAAATCATCGCCGCCCGTCCAGGTATGCTCAGCCAGGTGTCAAAGTAATCAAGGCTCTCAAAGATATTGCTGAAGAAGCTCACATACATCCCCAGCTGGCGCAGCGACCATGCAGACCGGGCAAAATCCTCGAAATTGGCTCCATCATCACAGATGCAAAGGTCATTTGTCACATGATCCCGCGCCTGCTGAACAAAGAATTCGATCCTCTCCTCAAGATCTACATCCCCTTCCTCCTCCACTTGCACCATATCAAGGTACCACCGGTAGAAAGGGGACTTACCGATATGTACCCTCATCGACCTGAAGTGCTCAGCATCACCGAACACCAGCACACGGAGCTTATCTCCAGTGAAGGGCCGCATCAGCAGACGGAAGACGTACGGAAATGCCACAACCCGAAGAAGGAAGTAGAACGCCGCCAGGCAGAAGAACGAGATAACCACTATAAATCTGCTCTGCACAAAGTAATCCGATGGCAGACGGAACAGGAACATCGCAACTGTGTACAGTACAGTAACGATCAGGCTTACCCTGATCCCGCGGAAACCCAGCATACCTCTGTTCACAGTCGTACGTGTGAAGTACAACCCCTCCATCTCAGCGATCAGCACGAAAACAAGGCTGTAGAACGCCCACGTACCCAGCAAATGATCATCCCACAATGACAGATCACCAAACCGCAGCAAACGCGCAAAGACAAGCGATACAAACACCACAATCAGATCCAGTACAAACGCCCCCAGAGTGAACGCCCTGTCCAGCGTAACCCCAAGCTTGATCTTTCCCATCTTACCTCGCTGTACTGATGTTATCGAATGAACCTGCCATTAATACCGAATATAGTTTTCTTTATTTTTCGCAACACCCTTTTCCGGTTAATCCGTCAGCAGTATCTGTCCCAGTGAATGCAAATTCTCTACACTGACACCTTGCCTGTACAAATATGGCTTGCCAACCGGAGATACAACAGCAGCCATTTCAGGTTTGAGAGATTCAAGCAGCGTCCAGAACCCCCTTCCGGGTTTTGGAGCTTTCGATGCTTTGAATTCAAATACTCTTAAACGGTTCCCCTTCTCCATTATCAGATCTATCTCGGCTCCATTTGACGTTTGAAGAAAGGAAGGTCTCCAGCGGGGCAACATGGCAATAATCTGCTCAATTACCATACCCTCCCATGAAAAACCAACGACTGGATTAGCAAGAAGATTGTCGAAAGATTCAATATGCTGCAACGCGTGAAGTATCCCGCTGTCACGTAGATATACTTTAGGTGATTTAATCAGACGCTTCTTCAGGTTTGCTTCGCAGGGAGGCAGTACTCGCAGCATATAAGTACTCTCCAGAACACCAATGTACTTTTTAAGTGTAGGCACCGATATGTCAGCAGCATCCGCAAGTTTGCTGTAATTGATGACCTGTCCATGAACATGAGAAAGAAGCAGCCACAACCTCTCCATCACTTTTGCCGGGATTGAAAACCCTAAAGCAGGAATATCTCTTTCAAGAAATGTCCTGATGAAATCCAGCCGCCAGTCGAAACTTTCTTCATTATCAGCAGCAAGCAGGCTGTCGGGAAATCCGCCTCTCAGCCAGAATGTGTTTGATTTTGCAGCGGACTCAACTTCGGGAAACAGAAACGGCGTCAGATCAAGCAAAGCTATTCTTCCTGCCAGAGATTCGCTTGACTGATGGATAAGGTCCCGCGTGGCGGAACCAAGAATCAGAAATCTCCCGGGACGTCTGTTTCTGTCTACCTCGGAGCGGAGAACTGAGAAAAACTCCGGGATGTGCTGTATTTCGTCGAGACATACAAGATCATCCTGATGCTCTTCGAAAAACAGTTCAGGCTCCGCAAGCATATTCCTGTGAGATCGATTCTGAAGATCAAGATATACCGTTGATTCACCTGATCTTCTCAGAAATTCCCTGGCAAGGGTTGATTTTCCGCACTGACGCGGCCCTAGAATAGCAGTAACAGGCGATCGAGCTAAGGCTTTACCGAGCGCTTTCTCTGCAATTCTGGTTATATAAGCATGCATATTACTAACCGCCTTTAGATATTTACATGGTATATACATTAAGTTAGGAAGGAGTCAATGATAGGCGCCTCTGTAATAAGGATTTACTGGCAATGTTCAGAGAGAAACCTGCTGCAAATCTTATTCGAATTGGATATCCCTTTCAAAATCGGCGGCACTGGTTGCTGCCGATCTGGCAGAAGCCAGATCAATGAGCTTTTCATTGTAAAGATCCATCAGATGCTGGTCGAAGGTCTGCATACCATACTGTTCCCGGCCACTGGCTATTAGATCCCTGATACTGGTAACCTTCTTCTCATTCCTGATGTAGTCCTGAATGGCCAGGGTATTGATCATGATCTCAAAAACGGCAATACGACCCATTTTGTCAGCCCTTCGCAGCAGGCGTTGAGATATTACAGCTCTGATAGATTCTGCAAGACGGGCTCTCAGTATTTTCTGTTCGCTGAGTTCAAAAACACTGATGATTCGCTGGATCGTTCTGGGTGCGTCCAGAGTGTGAAGGGTAGACAATACCAGATGTCCGGTCTCTGCGGCCTTCAACGCTATCTCGATAGAGCTCCGGTCCCGCATCTCGCCAAACAGGATGATATCAGGGTCCTGTCGTAGAGTAGCTCGCAGAGCCTTGCTGAAACTCTCTGTATCGGTACCAACCTCCCTTTGAATAACTGATGCCTTGATTTCGTTGTGCAGGTATTCGATGGGATCCTCGATCGTGATTATCTTGCATGGTCTTCTATTGTTGATGTGATTTATCATGGCTGCAAGGGTTGTCGTTTTGCCACTTCCTGTTATGCCTGTTACCAGTATCAATCCCCGCTTCTCCATTGAGATCTTCTTTATGACGGAAGGCAGACCCATTTTGTCGATACTCGGCGTTTCGAAGGGAATAACCCGCAATACTATGGAGAAAGTGCCCCGCTGACGGCAGATGTTTACTCGAAACCGGGACACTCCCGAAAGGGAATAGGAACAGTCGAAATCCTGGAGCAGCTGGATGTAATTGTCCATATCTCCCTCAGAAACATTCCTGGATAACAGTACAATGTGCCGTACAATGGCTTCCGTATCTGATGCCTTAAGGGGCTGCAGTTTCTTTATGGGAACGATTTGACCGTCCAGACGGTATTTCCATGAAGTACCCACGCAGAGATGAATGTCGGAAACGTTATGCTCCCCGGCTCTGGTCAGAACATTTTTAAATACAGTGATGATATCATCCATAATTCCGGTCCCCCTGATTCCGGGCAATGTTGTGAACACTTAATGAACAATAAGATAATTCGCTGCCAATCGTAAGGAAGCAATTACTCCGGACGATTACCTGCATATTGCTGTGCTGACATAAGCTTTTCACATAATAATACCCGAATGCAAGACCTGAGCTCATGCACTATTATTGTTTGATATCGGTTCTGCTCTGCTCACTCTGGGGAACTACAAGTCCTTCACTCATTTCAGGATCTCTTTCATCGTAATAGTATCCTGACGGGCCATAAGCGATTGCGATAAGGTCAGAATCCTCTGAAAGACAGGTCAGGAGGTACATGTACACGGTCAAGTAAGTTCCACCAATAGAATCATCCGTAAAACGAATCAGCAGATCCTCAATACCATCCCCGTTCACGTCCCTTCGTTCAACTACCTCTATGCAGTAGTACCAAGATTCTGTTTCAAAGACGATTCTGCCTTCTGACATCTCGGTCGGTCTCAATCCCATGTCCGAAAAATACCGCATACCAGGGCTCCTTGCGGGTCCAAGGGAATTCCGGAATGTCGTCAGGTCCAGTTTTTCAACTATGAATTGCTCAAGTTCCTCTGAAGGCATATATGCTACGGTCTCAATATCCAACGCAGCAGAAACATTCGATAACAGCAGAAAAAGTACTGAGAGCACGGTGAATTTGAATATCTCAGTTTTTTTGCCGCTTCCCTCATGATACTTATTATCAATTCTGTTTCTGTTCTTTTGCATGTTTCCCGCTCTCGGTGTTCACGAAACAACCTTTCCCTTTTACCGAAACTCCTGTATTTACCGCATACTAGGATAATGACGACTCACTCCATCGTGCGCAAGTAACATATCTTAGTTGTTGTTTCCGCATGCCCTCCTCAGGAAGAGTTTTCGCATTACCGGTTATCTCTCTTAAAATGATGGATGGTATCAGTCTGTTTTCAAACGCATTTTTTGTAATACCCGCAAGCATGGAAGCCATAACATCAGGAGCTCTGTTTGTAGACCCCATAGCTTTCATCACTGAATCCAGAAAGACAAGCATGCTGGAAGAATCTCTTAATCAAGCGCTTCGTACACTATTCGCCAACACTGGAAACAGTTCTGCCAAAGGCAAATTTAAAAGATCAGTCCCTCTTTGCAGCAACAGCCACGCACAGACAAACCAGATGAAGTGCTTAGTTGAGACTGGTCAATTGCTGTGCTAACAACAAAGCTTTTGTTTACCCTTGATGAAAGGAGCTGGAAGGATTGACCGGACATGGCAGCAAGAGTTAGAAACAACCATAGGGGGTTGTAATTCAGAAAACAACCCTCTATAGTAGTGGCACGGATAGATCTGAGCGAAATCCAGCTGCAACGATCTTTAGTTCACCAGAGGAGTGGTTCTCATGAAACGGTTTGCAGTTATTACGGGTGACGTCAATGCCTCGTCCAGCATGGAGAAACAGGTGGTCAGACGTCTGGAAAGAACCCTGCGTTCGAGCTTCCAGGACTTGATGGAGAATTTGCCTGACCTCAAGGCGGACCATTTCACATGCTTCCGTGGCGATTCGTGGCAATTCGTTGTGGGCGATGCTACTGCAGCGGTCAACGCAGCGATCTACTTCCGGGCATCGCTTCTTCTTCAGAGTTATGATGCATTCGGAAAACGCTTGAACTCCTCAGTTGCTATTGGATTCGGATCAGTCGATTTCTTTCCCGATGATGAGTCTACTGCTGGTGGAGGAAAGGCATACGAACTCTCGGGCAAATGTCTGAACAAAATCCTAAGACGAATGCCAGGCATGTGTGCATCCGGTCTCGGTCCACAGGATACCGGTATCTCTGTCTTGCTTGGGGTGATAGATGCCCTCATTCGGCACTGGACATCCTCGCAGGCCAGGGCCATCTGTCTTGCTCTTCAAGGTCTTACGCAGGACGAGATTGCGGCACATTGGATACCCAGACCCGTGTCACAGCAAGCAGTGCACAAACACCTTCAGAAGGCTGGGTGGCCTGCCATCGATCCGGCACTGAACTGGGTCGCCACAACCATCAAAGGTTGAAAACCGGAAAACAACCTAAAGCCTCAAATGCGGCGAAAGTGTTCCTCTTGAAGATCGATATCCTTCTAATGGCACTCCTGACCGGTCATCTCATTGGTGACTTCGTTTTGCAAAGGCAGTCAGCATCAGCGGTTCCAAGGGCAAGGATCTGATATCTGAGGAAGAGTGGGAAAGTGAGCTTTACAAAGAGGCTCGGCGTAACCGCAGCGCGGTTGAGTCATTGATCTTCGTCCTGAAATATTCATTCAGATTTGGCCGGATTCGCCGCAGGGGGATTGATGCAGTGCGTGAAGAATTGCTTGAGAAAGCGATCGTACACAACTTCAGCCGCATGGCTCTTATGAGAAGAAGAAAGAATATCCCGAAAGCTGGATAGACTCCGTTCAGCAGAATCGTATAGAAAACCAATGGGGGCGTGTATCCTTCGGAGGGCTTTCAGACAGAACATCCTTGAAATCATAAGGATTATGGACAATATTCATACTGGTGATGAGATTTTGCGGGCCACTGCCGAAAGAACAACGGGCAGCGGAAAAGTACTACCCCTTTTTCGGATGAGGTCTAGCTTTATATTAACTTCCGAAGAGCTTTGACTGCCTCAACCAGCTCTCCCTGAATCACTTCATTATACGTATTGGAGCTACGTCTCCAAGAAATCCCATTTCTACCAATCTTGCATTGCATGGAATAGAACAGACTATCTGGACTCTCAATATCTAGAGTAGAAACGGTGAGTACGGCTGCACTGTCCTCACTTATTGCCTTAAGAACCAAATGGATACCCTCAATCACAGGATGTTGCGTCGAACGATTATCCACCTTCACACGTTTAGGGCAACAAATAACTTCAGAACGTGCCAGTTCCACTTTCCTTTCCAGTTCTCTTGGCAGAAGCTTGATACCTTCAATGTAATTAGGTGGTACTACCGGTACGAACATATCGTTATGGGGACCAATGGCATGTGCATTCACATCTCTGTGGCGTGCTTTAGGTACTGAGTAAGATGCTAAGTAGTACTGAAGTCGTGCTGTTTCAACCAGTGTACCAAGTCCAAAGACTCTTTCACGTGGCAAGCCCGACTCAAGGTAAATATGTCGTGCAATTAGATCAACAGGATTAGATATAACTAGTACGATACCATGGTAGTCTTTCAATGTTGGTATCACCGATTCTGTACACGCGACTCTATTGTACTCTAACTGGTCCTCTCTGCTCTCATCCTTCTCCACCTTCCTACCTATGCTGATCACGATTACATCGGTGTCTTCGATCAGGGAACCAGCATCAGCCTGATTAACACCAATGATAGACTCGCATTTTGGACAGAGAGCTAGACCACTCTCTATATCCACGATTCTTGCCTTGATTTTCTCAGGGTCTCGATTGATCCAGAAAAGCTTGGAGGTGTACTCGGTTACTGCAAGCCTGTATGCAAGACTCCTTCCTATGTCACCCGCCCCCCAAATGCCAATCCTCATAAGATTATTGTATCCTCATCAAGCAGTTTCGATTTGATTCCGATTACATCGGCTGTTGATAAAGCATGAGATGAGATTGCTGATATTCGGAATCCTTTCCCGCGATCTCGTGCCATTCTCTTCAGTTCAACAAGCAGTCGTAGTAGCTCAGTAGGGATGATCTCAGTCGATCCTAGGTCAATCTCCATCTGCATATTGACCTCCAGTAGTTGCACCAGTTCAGATTCGTAAACTCGTCTATCTTCATAGATGCGCTCTTCGAAGATGATGCGAACCTTGCCATCTGACAGATTTTCTTCTGTGTAAACTCCATTCATTATTATCAACTCCTACTCTACTCCTTCCGGAGTGATCGATAATACCATACTAATTATCGATCCTCCGGTTGAATTGTCTCGTATATCCCATCGAGTTGTGTACTGCCTGATGATAGCGAATCCCGACTCGTGCTTATCCATCATACTCTTAGTGATGCCACCACGCCCATTATCTTCGACTTCAATCCTGAGATATTCGCTCTCTTTTCTGAACCTAAGCATAATGTCACCTGGCTTCCCAAGATATGCATGTCTACGGACATTATTGATTGCCTCAAGCACAGCCCTTCCAAATCCAAGCACTGCGTCAAATTGGACGAATCGTGATGCTTCGTCAATGACCTTATCACAAAACTGACGAATCGAGTCAGTGTCTGTTGTCGGAGACACAGTCTTTATATTCCAGTAATTCCACATCATCCTCACAAATAATTCATCATCTGCTCTTTGATATCGAGTTTGAGGGTAACGCAATACCGAACTAGGATCAATATCTCTTCTTGAGCTTGATTGCCATTCGTAAAGGCGTTTCTTACCTTCTGCTTCATCTCCATATCCAAATCTCGCAAGCAAGCCATCACTAGCAATTACTAATCTCCATGGACCCTCAAGTTTGCTGTATCGAGTCACATGGATTTGTTTATCCGTGAGTGGAATTGGCTCTTGGAGCTGAGAGCTCTCACTAGTCCTGAGGGGAGGGTCAAGAAGAAGAAGAGGAGGAGGAAAACCGAAAGATGCCGCCTCATAAGAAACCACACCTCTATCACTAGGCGACCTGACCAGGATGAGAATAAAGACTCCTAGCTCAAAACCTGCACGTACTGCCATTTTAGATAGAGCTCCCACAATATCTTCGAGACGAGGAGTATCAATCTGGCTCTGAAGGAACCCTGTTAGCCATCCGATGGTGAATTGAGTCAAGGGCATGACAGCCCTTCCTCTGCCAACTACATCACCGGCAACCAATATTAGACTATCCTTACTAGGATGGTACATATGCACGAAATCCCCGGTTAACCTCGGCTGTTGCCATATGCTTGTAGTAAAAGGTAGAGATCCAGGATGATCGCTACTTCGCTCTTGCTTAGGCATCCTAAACTGGAACTCCACTGCGCGATGAATTGGGACGTTACTGACTCTAACTGCAACCGGCTCATCTTCTCTAAGTACTTTCAAGATTCGGCTGCCCATGGCTTCTGATGGAGTAACTTTCCCGGCCTCGACTTGGGAGATCGTACCCTGTGAACAGCCCACTTCCTTGGCAAGCTCGGACTGACTGAGCCTGAGCATTTTTCTCCTACGTCTAATTTCTTCAGGTATCATAGATCAAATATTAATCAATATTGATAGACGTTGTCAAGGATAGGAAGTCTTCCTGATAAATATTGATTAATATTTGTTAGTACATAATCATCACATATTTAGAAGCAGTAGAAGTGCTGTATATCTATGATATATTAACATATAGATCAATATATCTTCCTATTTAGAATTGTGGGAGGTCAACAATCATTCCTGAGAGGACATATGAGGTGGATCCTTTCACATTTCAAGTCTATTCCAGTATCCCATCTAAATGGAAAACAACATCGTAGATAGTATATGGATATTTGCCATTGATTATATCTTAATGTGTCAATACTGTATCTTCTCATCAAGCTACCGCACTTACCACAAGAGCATTAACCATGCCGATGCCTGCGAACGGTAGGGTCTTGCCCAGGCTCTCGATTCTATTCTGATCGGTGGCTGCTGATTCCGGCTCAGTATGGAAGCTGCATATCCTGCGGTAACACCTGCTGATATGCCACGCGAACCATCGGTGACGAACTGCATCAGACCCTCGGGGTTTACGAGGATCATTGCCTGAATCTTTCCCTGGTCCATGGCATCCCTGCTCCTTTAAAGAAATAATGTGAGACAGTAATATCGGTTCGTGATTCCAGTGGCAATAAGGCTCTCTGACGCATCTAACCCGGAAAAGCTGAAGACAACACCGGCAGTAGAAGAAGAAAAGTCAGATGGCCGTTGCCACTGCGGTGGATGCAGGCTTTAGTTCTTTTTGCCCCTGGTTATGCTGGGGGCTTTACCTACGGAGCAGATTGAGAAGGATTAATCGAGAAACTTTTCCTCGAATCCTTCACCGGTCCACAGATAAGACTCTATCTCATTTCTGAAATCTTCCCACAAGCCTGTCCCCTCGTCGTATGCTTCACCATTAATGCGAAAGATTATGTGTTCATCTATTCCAGTAGAGTCTGAAGGAAGAATGACTGATACAGAATTATGAAAAATATATGCTTCGCCAGACTCTTCAGGCGGCCGAGGACCGCAGATCAACCGTCCATCATCGGTCCAGAACAGCAGATCTGTGCGTCCCGGGTATCCGCAGGCGGGAAAATAGGATTCGAGCGCGATAAGGTTTCTAACACCAGTGAACCCTGAGGAATCCTCAAACCACGCTAAGATGTCGTAGTTGAATGCCCTTCCATCCGAATATGACCACCAGCAGGGCTGATGATCCAGTGAGGCGATAATCTCACCATCTACAATAACAGAAGCCCTTCCGTCAAAAGTATCGTCTTCCTGATTGAAGCCAAGAATCCTGAATACAAAGAGTGAATCTGTTCCCTCATCACTCAATGAAATATATGTGTACGCCAGATCCCTATCCTGTATGAAACCAGAATACTCAATGCCTCCAACACTGCAGGTGGCTTCATACCACCCCCACAGGCTGGAATACGCCTGGAAAGTTCTTCCGGAAAATTTCAGTGTATGAAGGTATTCTCCCGGGGGAATCCTGACCAGAATCGGTGAGAGACTATCCGGATTCAAATACAGCACAGTATTGCATACAGAGTAGGTGAAATCTTTCCCCCATCCAAACCTGGATGGATAATTACCGGCAACTGATATGATGGCAAGAACCAGTAGTATCATCGGGGCATATTTCATCTTATCCTCACTGTTTTTTAATTCTCGCTGGTCAATTGCTTCAGTAATTCCGGATGTCTGAGATTAACTCAGCCTGCATTTGCGATGATACTCAATTCCCTCACGAGCAGTTAGAAGAGATTCTAGTCCTTCTTGATTAACACATAGTCCTGCTTGCACGGATACAAGTTCTGAACCGCGAGGCTTCGACCTGAGTTCTTCGAGTTCCTTCTCCAGAAACTCCCCGGTACTTATGGTTCCAGAAGCCATTGCCGGCCGGGGGGTCGCAGAAAGTTTAACCTCAACAGGTACGAGCTTACCTTCTGTCTCCACAACAATATCAGTCATCTCAACCCGTTTCAGGATAACATAATCGGATTTTGCATTGTTTCATCCCCCGGATTTTACATAATTGAACAAACAGCCAGCACAGGATGCTCGAAGCGCATGAACAAGCCTCCTTTCTCAGAAAGTTCTTCATATTCATAACCAGGAACACCAAGCTGGTGACTGTCTCGCTTGTTCCTTTCAGTTTCGTCTTCAATCTGTCCAGACCGTACGCTCGCTTGCCTTCTCCAAATTTGCCCTCAACCGCATTTCTCACTCTTTCGTCTTCCCGCCATTGACGCTTCAATGCCCGATGCAGAGCTTTGTTTTTCGGTGGACGCCCCAGAGGCGGTCCGGAAAGACGGATATCATTCTCTTTGCAGAACTTCAGATTCGCACGGTTACGATAGATCTTGTCAGCGTGGATCGATTCAGGATAAACACCATGTATCCGACGGTAATCCCTGGTCTGAGCTTTCAGATCTCCACTCTCATTGAAGTTGTCCCACCCTATTCTGTGTACGGTGCTGTAACCGTCTGACAGACCGCGGAGATCTTCGCACCGAACTCCCACTTTATCGATGCTTTGTTGCGCTTGATAGAACGGACATGAGGTTGTGATACGCTCACTATCCGGTGGGAATCTTCCGCTTCCTCTCATCGCACATCTCCTTCTGCTGACGATAGACCTCACTGATAACAAGAAGCTTCCGGTACTGATCCCGGCTGAGGTTCTCAAGGGATGCTTCCCGCGAGAGTGCTTCTATATGATTAAGATCACGCCGCACATATCCAAGCTGCTTGCGGAGCGCTTTGCGAAGCTTCTGACCGGGACTCGTCATCTTCTGTACATTCAGATAATCTCTCCGTGCGTTCTCACGATAAGTCCTGGGTTTACTGCTGCCCGGTAGGCGCAACTCATGAAGAGTATCAATCATACCCTCAAGATGTTCGCGTGAGTTGTTCAGAAGCTTCAAGTCCGTGGGGAAGGTAATGTCTGCAGGCAACACTGTGGCATCAATGATGAGCTTGCCACGGTTCCGGGGCTTCTTCTTATCGTCGTTATGTTCCGGTACATGCCTTTCAGAACGGGTGTTCCTTGAACTCCCTGAGCCTGGTGTCCCTGTAACGATTCCTGAAAATGGTCCAGATGTCCTGATCGTAGACATTCCCGATATTCGTTCATGTTACAGGTGTCAATTAATTATAGGAATTCTCAATCAGGGATTCAGGTCTTCTCTATATTTCTCCAGAAACTCCCCGGGATTTACAACTGCAACTCCGTATCGAAGATGTTTCGGGAAGTGCGCGATATTCCCTGTTACAAGGTAATCAGCCTTTGCCATAAGTGCTGTTTCCAGGAAACATTCATCATCTCTGTCCGGCAAGCAGTGCTTCAGCGGCAACCCCGCAACAGCAGTACCGGAATGCTCCAGGTATTCAAGAAGTACTGAAACACGGTTCCGATTGAATGAGAATTTCGGGCGATACAGTACATCCCGGTATTCGGATATTATCCTGGAGTCATAGCAGATATTGATACCTTCGGTCGTAAGCATCCGGACGATTGTACCACATACTCCGAAAGGTGTCAGAAGGCCTGATACCAGTACATTGGTATCAAGTACTATCAGCATTCAGATCTCTTTTTCCGGACTTTCCCTATTTCAGCATCGATCTCTTTCATACCTATATCATCGGTTCCGGATTGGATCGATTCTTTTTGCAATGCAGTAACCGCCATTTGCGCGCGGACACGGCGATACGCTTCAAGCGAATCCTCAAGGTCCTGATCCGTCACCGAAGAAAGTACTGCAACGGGATGACCATTTCTGGTAATCACCATTTCCTTCTGCTCCGGAAGATCTTTCCATATTCTGGAAGTCTGCTCTCGCAGTTCACGTACAGTGAGAAATTTCACAGATGCCTCCTTTCCTGTGTTATAATTATGTACATAATTGTATAGAATGTAAAGTACACAATTATTCCTTTACAGACAGGATCGGTATGACATGCGCTACCCTCTCTGCGTGTAGATAACAGGGGATTCATTCTCGGTTATGACTGAGCTTTGCTCAGCCCGAAGGAGTTTCTGGAACGATTTCATAATTCCAGTAATTTGTAGCATCCGTTGTTCAATCAATCCGGAAGCATATTGAAGACAGTTTCTACTTCTGCTTAAGGTTGTAGTCCTTACCGTAGAGCTTGATCATACTAAGGAAAAAGGCCATGTGAGAATTTTGAATAAATATTCTGAAAGCTATATGATAAATTATATAAATAATATGATATGTAATATGATAATAATGCACGAATTCAAGACCTGACCCTGACAAGGCATCACTTGACAGTCTGTAGCTTTAAAACTACATTAAGCACATGAACAAGCCACAAGTCAAACTGTTAGAATACGTCACCTTCTTCTGAGCGGTGGTACTAAAAAGAATCAATCAAAAGACATTCAATTGGCGCAAAAATACTGGGCCGATTATCAACGGAGGACAACATGAAAAATACGACAACTGAATCATACGAAAAAGGTTTGAAAGAAGATCTCATTAATCCTGTTGAAGCTGCAGAATATCTCAATGCTGCGCTGGAGGACGGATCCTATGAAGTCTTCCTTATGGCTCTTAAAGATGTTGCCAGTGCTAAAGGAATTTCCGAAATAGCTCGTCTTACCAATCTCAACAGAGAAAACCTGTACCGAATACTGTCAACAAAAGGAAATCCTAAGCTTACAAGTCTTAATTCTGTTCTGCATAGCGTTGGATTGAAACTCGCAGTTGAAGTGGAGAATTACGTCGGATAACGACGGTCACACTACAGTGCGCTACAAATCCTTACTTCGTTAGGCCTTGTCATGTTTCTGAGAGGTTGATTCATCGCGACACCTTCAGGGGAGAGTCGTCAGCTTCCCGCTTCATTCTTTCTCCAAACGCTCCATTTGCGCTCCGTTCCCGCACCAAAGTCCTGATT
>JAUWMQ010000048.1 GCA_030613065.1 Candidatus Aegiribacteria sp.
ATTCTTCACGCGCTTGGTGTGAGGATCGGTGTACTGAGAACAAGACTTGAAAATCTAATGCGAAGACCGGTGGCAAACGAGATAAACCTCAGGGAGATCGGCTGGACCACCAAAGCTCGTCTTGTCAGGCGTGAAGCCAGCAGGAGAGCTGTAAGCAGCGGGGCGGTCGCAACCGGTACTCATCATCTTCTTCTTGGTCTTCTGTCCGTGGGAAACTGTCAGGCATCCAGTATTCTAAGAGAGAAAGGCGTATTCCTGAAGACTGCTGAAGAAGCGGCTGCAGAGCTTCCACCTCATATTGAATCAGGTGGTGTCGAGCAGCAGCAGAAGAATGTACAGGAAATACCGGGAATTGACTTTTTCTGCAGAGATTTGACAAAAATGGCCAGGGAGGGAAACCTTGATCCGGTTATCGGAAGGGAAAAGCAGATCAACAGAGTGATACAGGTACTCTGCAGAAGGAAAAAATCCAACCCTATTCTTATCGGTGAACCGGGGGTCGGAAAAACGGCGATTGTGGAAGGCCTGGCGGGACTTATAGCAGAGGGTAAAACACCCAATCTCCTGGCTGGAAAACGGATACTGGCCCTTGACATGGCGGCCGTGGTCGCGGGTACGAAATACAGAGGTCAGTTCGAGCAGAGAATAAAGAAACTCCTCAAGGAAGTATTAGATTCCGGTGACATTATTCTTTTTATCGATGAAGCGCATGTACTTGTAGGAGCCGGTGCAGCAGAGGGCGCAATGGATGCCGCAAACCTTCTCAAACCAGCCCTTGCAAGGGGTGAATTGCAGTGTATCGGAGCAACGACACTTGATGAATACAGGAAGCGTATTGAAAAGGATGGAGCGCTGGAGAGAAGATTCCAGCCTGTTCCCGTTGATCCTCCCGGAGTAAGTGAGACGATAGAAATTCTGGAAGGCCTCAGGCACAGGTATGAAGAGCACCATGGAACAGTCTATACCGATGAAGCTGTGCGGGCCGCGGCGAAACTGGCCGCAAGATATATCAGCGGAAGGTTCCTCCCTGATAAGGCTATCGATGTGCTGGATGAAGCTGGAGCTAAGAATAGAGTATCGCATAGCATTCTGCCTGATCATATAAAAGAGATGATGAATGATCTGGCGGAACTCAAGGGCAAAAAGAAGGAAGCATCACAGAACGAGGATATCGAAGACATCATTCGATTGCGGGGAGAAATAGAGAATCGTGAGAAGGAACTCGCCGAAGTACGTTCCAGCTGGCTGGCCGGCCTTCATATTTCCCCCGTTTCGGAGCAGCAGGTAGCCGAAGTTGTAGCAGATATGACCGGTATTCCTGTGAGCCGTGTCGGAAAGAGTGAAACTGCAGGGCTTCTGGACCTTGAAGACAGGCTTGAGGCCAGGATAGTAGGTCAGAGGGAAGCGATAGCCAGCATTACAGGCGCCATAAGACGGAGCCGTGTCGGACTCAGGGATGTGAACAAGCCTGCAGGTACATTCCTTTTCCTCGGTCCTTCGGGAGTTGGCAAGACGGAGACGGCAAGGATACTTGCTGAACTGGTATTCGGAGATCCGTCGGCTCTGATAAGGATCGATATGTCCGAATTCCAGCAGAGTTTTGCCGGCTCAAGGCTCATCGGTGCTCCTCCTGGATACATTGGATACGATGAAGGGGGACAACTAACGGAAAAAGTCCGTAGAAGGCCCTATTCCGTGGTGCTTCTTGATGAAATTGAAAAGGCTCACACCGATCTCTACAATATGCTGCTGCAGGTTCTTGATTACGGCAGAATGACTGATAACTACGGCAGGGAGATAGATTTTACGAACACTATTCTGATAATGACCAGTAACATCGCTTCCAGAAGCCTTCTGAACGGTGGAAAACTTGGGTTCTCAACAGATGAGAAGGAAGCCGAAACGGAGCGTATTGACGGGTTGGTGATGGATGCCGTGAAAAACCATTTCAACCCGGAGTTTCTTAACAGACTGGATGAGATCGTAATATTCAACTCTCTTGAATTTAACGATATGGAGAAGGTAGTCTGTCTTCAGATGGAGGATGTGGAACAGCGGTTGTCTGAACTCGGTATATCCCTTGATCTAACCCCCGAAGCCATAACACTCATAACAGAAGCCGGTTACGATCCTGAAGCCGGAGCACGGCATATAAGAAGAACAATAAGAAGGCTGCTTGAGGATCCGCTTACCGACTCGATCCTGAGGAGTGAATTCTCATCCGGTGACCATATTCTGGCAGTCAGGGATGGCAATAGTATCATTTTTAAAATACCCAGAGAAAACATTGAAGAAGAAATCAGATTGAACACAATACATGGAAGAGTTGAGAATTGAGATTTAGTACAGCATTACTCGCAGTTTTTATATCAGCGTCATTTGCGCTTGAGGTCGGTTCGGTGGAAGTGACAGGCAATTCTTTTGTAAGCAGTGACCTTATCACAAGGGTTTTTGGCCTGGAAACAGGGGATGTATATAATCCCGCTGATATCAGCAGGGGAACCAGGGATCTTTTCGGACTCGGTTATTTCAGTGACATCGAGATACAGGCTGACACGGCCGGAGGATTGGCTGACCTTCTCATAATCGTAAACGAGAACAGACTGCTCAGCAGAATTGAATTCAGCAATCCCGGGTGTCTTGATGTGGATGATGTTCTGGATTCCATGTCGATTTTCCCTGGTCAGACCATCTCACCGGGACAGGTTGAAGAAATCCGTGCGGTGATACTGCACTTTTACGCTGAAGATCACAGGCACGAGGCATCGGTCACTCCCGTCTGGTTCGATCCGGACAGTGATAACAGGAGTGTGCTTCTGTTCGAATGTGAAGAGGGCCCTGATATCAGAGTTGGGGAAATAAACTTTTCTGGCAATACGGCATTTAACGATGGTAAACTCCGCGACCAGATGGATATAAGGCAGGATTCCTTCTGGCGCTCTGGAAGGTATAGAAAAAGTGAATTAGAGACCAGTCTTGATTCGGTAATCGTGTTTTACCAGGATCATGGATATCCCGAAGCCAGGATTCTTGGTTTTGAACAGTCGATGCTTGAAGACGGACGGCACCTGAGGTTTGACATCACTGTAGATGAGGGAGGATACTACACTTTCGGTGACATTTCATTCTCCGGTAACGAAGCATTTCCGGATTCGATCCTTGAATCGGTCATGGATATGGAACCGGGTGATGAATACAGCAGAAAAAAACTGAATTCATCGCTTATGACATTATACGAACTGTTTCAGGAACGGGGATATTTCTACGCGGGTATTGATCCGATAGTAACCGCCGCTGTAACAGATAATACGCTTGATATTGATTACATTGTGAATGAGGGTGAAAGAGCCCATGTCCGCAGGATTGAGATCACCGGGAATAACAGAACACTTGAAAATATTATCAGAAGGCAGCTAACCGTATATCCCGGTGATATGTTCCAGAGGTCGGCTCTTATGAGGAGTTACAGGAATATCTTTTACCTGAACTATTTCAGTAATGTTGCTGTTGACTTCCGCTATCTTGAAGACTCTCCGGACGTTGACATAATATTCGATGTGGAAGAGAAAACGACCGGCAAGGCTGGAATTGGAGCAGCATATGGTGGGGGGACCGGATTCAGCGGATTCGTTGAACTGGGCGAAACCAACCTTTTCGGCCGTGGACAGAACCTGACCTTCAATTGGCAGTTTTCAAAAATCCAGCAGGATTTTCAAATAAGCTTCATGGAGCCATGGTTCAGAGATACACCCTTATCCCTCGGCGGCGAGATATTTCATACGACCTACAATGAATCGGAATATGACCGCCGCAGGACAGGGGGAGCGGTTAGTGTGGGTCGAACGCTTCCCTGGGTAGATTATTCGTCAGCCTCTATAAAGTACAGTCTGGAAAAGGTCAATGTATTCAATATTACAAGCGATACAACAAGTTACTACTACTCGCTTCGCGATATAGGTTGGCCGAGGTGGACAAGCACGGTCAGACTGAATTTCACAAGAGACAGCAGGGATAGACAGATGTTCGCATCCAGCGGTTCCCTTAACAGCATTACAGGTGAGTTTGCCGGTGGTGCCCTTGGGGGAAACATTGGATTCCAGAAATATCTTATTGATACAAGCTGGCATGTGCCATCTTTCTGGAAATTCATCTTTTTTCTCAGAGCAAGAATCGGGATGGTTGCATCGCTTGACGGCCGAGAACCTCCGGCATATGAGCTTTTCGAACTTGGAGGAACGGGGTTTTACGGTCTCAGAGGCTACCCCACCCACTCAATTACCGGCAGAGACGGTTATAAAACGGTAGGTGGAAGATCAATGCTAATCCTTACCGCAGAATACAGATGCCGGATAATTGATCAGCTCCAACTGGCTGTTTTTGCCGATGCGGGGAACACCTGGGATTCATGGTCTTCCAGCGATTTTTCCGATCTTTACCGGGGCGCCGGAATCGGAATAAGGATCGAAGTACCAATGCTGGGTGTCATCGGGTTTGATTACGCCTATGGCTTTGATGGTCCTGATCGAGGCTGGGAACCGCATTTTCAGTTTGGAACAATTTTCTGACAGATGAATGAACCGTTCCTCTATACCACTGAATTACCGGTTTCAAGACTGACCGATCTGTATTTGGAGGATTACAGTTATGAAAATAGCCCTATTCGCAGCTTTCACTGTTACTTTTATTCTTGCGGCACAGACAATTGCAGTAATAGATTCAGACAGGATATTCGAAAATCTGGGTGAGGTGACCGATGCTACCGAGCTCCTGGTAAATGAGATCCAGGAGTGGGAGGCTCATGCTGATTCACTTCAGGATGAGATTGATGCCATAGAGGCTGATCTTGATTATACCATGGTGATGAGTCCCGAAAGGAGAAGAGAGAGAGAAGCTCTTCTTGAAGAGAAGTCTGTAGAGCTTCAGGATTTCCTTTCGCGGACATTTGGACCCGGAGGCGAGGTTGAATCCAGAAACAGTACGCTTGTTTCACCGATAGTAGCCAGTATCAACGAAGCAGTTCAGGAGATTAGCCTTGAGGAAGGTTACGATATAGTATTGGATACGTCGGGTGGACTGGTTGTATACGTATCCAATTCTATTGATATAACAGACATGGTTCTGGAAAAACTATCTACCGGAGGCAGCGACTGACATGAAGCTATCCATCCTGGTCGAAAAGCTGAACGGAAAACTTATCGGACCGGATGGAGAGAGTGAAGTAGCTGGTGTTTCTACACTGCAGGATGCTGAATTCGACCAGATCTGCTATTTCGGAAACAGACTCTATAAGAAATACCTTAAATCCACCAGCGCTCTTGCTGTAATAACCAGGGAAATAGTTGAATCTTCATCTGCAAACCTCATTCTGGTGAAGGATCCATATTGTGCCTTCAGGGAAGCGCTGATATTATTCAGGCATGAAACGCGATCTGGCTTCACAGAAATTCATCCGACTTCTGTAATCCATTCTGACGCGATATTAAGCACCGATGTAACTGTAGGTCCAAATGCAGTTGTTGATGCCTTTGCAAGGATAGATGAAGGTACATTAATAGGTGCTGGTTCTTTCATCGGGCCCGGAGTTACTATAGGCTGCGGATGTATCATTAATCCCGGTGTCTCGGTTTATCATGACTGTGTCATTGGCAGCAGGGTGATAATTCATTCAGGCACAGTTATAGGATCCGATGGTTTCGGCTTCGTACCCGATCACGCAGGCCACCTCAAAATACCCCAGAACGGGAATGTCGTTATAGAGGATGATGTTGAGATCGGTGCTGGATGCACGATTGACAGAGCCACTGTTGGCAGTACAGTAATAGCCAGGTTCTCCAAGCTCGACAATCTCATTCAAATCGCTCATAATGTAACAGTTGGTCGCGGTTGCTTAATCGCGGCACAAACTGGAGTATCTGGGAGTACAGTAATCGGATCAGGGGTTGTTTTCGGTGGTCAGGTGGGCACAGCCGGACATATCACGATTGGAGATGGTGCTGTTATAGCCGCTCAGGCAGGCGTATCGAAAGACGTGCCTGCCGGTGTTACAGTCTCCGGTTATCCGGCCCGATCTCATGAACATGCGCTCAGGATGAATGCTGCCCTGTCTGATCTGCCGGATTTCAGAAGAAAAGTTCTGGAATTCATAAAGGAGTTCAGTAATAAAGAAGAGGAATAATAAATGAACCATTACCAGACCACACTCGAAAAACCGGTGGTATACAGTGGAATAGGTCTTCATCTCGGCAAAGAGACTTCCATTACTTTCCAACCTGCTCCAGCGAACACGGGAGTTGTGTTCGTACGAACAGATGTGAAAAGCAGACCCAGAATAAAAGCCTGTCTTGAGAATGTCAGACAGGTTGAAGAACAGTCAAGAAGAACGACACTTGGCTACGATTACTACGAAGTCCATACTGTCGAGCATGTTCTCTCAGCACTGTACGGTCTGGGGATTGATAACTGTATCATTGAACTTGATTCAGATGAGCCTCCCGAACCGGAAGACGGTTCTATCAGAAGTTATATAGAAGTGCTTGAGAATGGCGGAATAAAGGAATTCGAAGGCGAATTCAGCAAGATAATCAAGATTGAAAAGCCCATAAGCATAGACTCATTTGGAGCAAACCTTACTGCTGTACCATACGATGGTCTGAAAATAAGCTTTACTATCAACTACGATAATTCTGTTCTTGGAACTCAGTATCTGTCCCTTGATGTGACGCCGGAAACATTCAAAAGTGAAATCGCTCCCGCAAGAACATTCTGCCTGTACAAAGATGTGAAGCACCTTCAGGAAAAGAATCTGATAAAGGGAGGTACGCTGAAAAATGCTGTCGTTGTTGGTGATGATGGAATCCTTAACAATGAACCATTAAGATTTCCTGACGAATTCGTCCGTCACAAGATACTTGATCTCATTGGAGATCTTTCCCTGCTGGGGGCAAGGTTCAAGGGGCATATCATCTCAGCGAAATCCGGTCATGCGTCCAATGTGCATTTCGTGAAGAAGATCGCTGAGGTGCAAAGAAAGACCAAGGATTCGCTCCCTCTTACTGACAAAAAGTGGGATATTAACGATATTATGGAACTGCTTCCCCATAGGTATCCTTTCCTTTTAGTGGACAGGATGCTGGAAGTTGTACCGGACAAGAGAGTTGTCGGTCTGAAGAATGTTTCCATCAATGAACCGTTTTTTCAGGGTCATTTTCCAGGAAGCCCTATAATGCCCGGAGTGCTGATAGTAGAGGCAATGGGTCAGGTCGGTGGACTTATGCTTTTCAATTCACTTGAAACCCCCGCTAACTGGCTTGTCTTTTTAACCGGACTCGATAAGGTCAGATTCAGAAATCCTGTTCGGCCTGGTGACCAGATAGTATTTGAACTGGAAATGATACATAAAAGAGGTCCCATGTGTCGGATGAAGGGTGTCGCCAAAGTCGACGGCAAGGTAGCTGTTGAAGCAATTCTAATGGCTATGCTGGTGGAGAGAGAATGATTCATCCAACTGCTGTAGCGGAATCAGTTCTGCCCGATGATGTAGAAATCGGGCCTTACGCAGTTATCGGTCCGGAGGTTCACTTCGGAAAGAATGTACGAATCGGTCCCCATGCATATATAGGGGGACCTGCGTTCATCGGTGATTCCGTTTCCATCGGACCATCAGCAGTTATCGGTACGGATCCACAGGATCTGAAATACGCCGGTGAACGGACAGAGGTGATCATAGGTTCTGGCACTGTCATTCGCGAGTTCGCCAACATAAACAGGGGAACGATCGAAACCGGCAGAACAGTGATTGGATCAGACTGCCTCATAATGGCTTACGTGCACATTGCGCATGATTGCGTAATAGGTGACAGGGTCATCATCGCGAATACCGTAAACATGGCGGGGCATGTTGAGATAGGCAGCGATGTAACCATTGGAGGTGTCGTACCGATCCATCAGTTTGTCCGAATCGGCGATCATGCAATGATCGGAGGCGGATACAGGGTCAGTAAGGATGTCCCTCCATTCGTACTGGCAGGAGGAGTTCCTCTGGGGGTTCTGGCATTGAATCGTGTCGGACTTCGAAGGAAAGGTTTTTCGCCTGAAAGGCTGGACAGCCTTGACAGGGCATTCAGATATCTCTTCAGGCAAGACGGTACACTCACTTCCAAGGTAAGCGTTCTGTTGGAAGACAGGAATACCTCCGATGACGTAAGGCAGCTGGCCGACTTCATAGTAACAAGTTCCAGAGGAGTGATCAGCTGACGATTACATTTGTTCTGCTCCTACCAATCCTGTTTCTCATCCCTGCAGATGGTTCCAATGATATTGATACTATTTACGTCCTGCAGGACAGCCATGAAAATGACAGTACAGAAAATAATCAATACAAAGAAATACCGGTGATTGTCAGGAGAAATCCTGGGGCCGCCCTGTTACGTTCCGCAGTACTGCCTGGCTGGGGGCAATTCTACAATGATGAACCTCTGAAGGGAGTAGTCTTTGGTACGTTTGAGCTTGGACTCCTTTCATGGCTGATAGCTGAGCATATTGCCTCTGAGGAAGCCAGGAACAACAACGATGAACAGGCTTACCTGCTCCACAGCCAGAGAAGACTTGATCTTATCTGGTATACTTCCGCAGCCTGGTTATTCGGTATGCTTGATGCATATGTTGATGCCTACCTCTATTCCTTCAGTACCGAGAATGAGGTATTCGAGAGGGAAACAGGTTTAGCCGCTGCTTTCTTCATTCATTTCTGAAAGGGAATAAGAGATGCTTCTGAGTGTATTACTAATGATGACAGGAGAAGAGGACAATCCTGACATACAACTGCTCAGAAAAGCAAAGAATGGAGACAGGGATGCTTTCGGAGAACTATTCAGAAAATACGAGAAACGGGTATTCAGAGTGGCAAGGCGAATGTGCGGAAGTGATGATGAAGCATGGGATATCACTCAGGACGCGTTTATCAGAGCAATGCAGGCTATGGATAGATACGACACACAGTACCGTTTTTTCACATGGATATACAGGATTACAACAAACCTCGCGATTAACTACGCAAAGAAAAAGAGTAGAAGGCGCGAGGTGCATTTCGAAGAAGCTTATTACTGTGCGGAGGGACAGCAGGTGATCGAGGATAACGTGGCCGATAGAGCTTCAGGTGAACAGCTGCTGGGTGCAGTAAGTAAAGCTGTCAACAAACTTACTCCTGCTCTGAAAGCTGTTTTCGTGTTAAGGATCGATCAGCAGCTCAGTTACTCTGAGATCGCCGAGAGCCTTGATATCGCATTGGGAACTGTGATGTCCAGGCTTAACCGCGCAAGGGCTAAGATAAGGGAAGAACTTGGATCTATGCTTGGAGAATGGGAATGAACTGTCCTGATTTTGATACTCTGATGATGCTCCTTGACGGCGAGTTGGAGGAAGAGAAGCTGAATGAAGTCTCAGCACATTTAGTATCCTGCTGCAGGTGCAGAGATCTGATCGATTCACAGAAAAATCTTGAAGCATCATGGAGAGATAGTTTCGTAACTCCCGACACCGATAAATTCCGCAGTATGGAGTGGATCATTTATAGAAGAATGAACCGTCGCTCTCGCTGGAAATTCTTCGTTCCCGCAGCTGCCGGGATCATCGCTGTTCTGCTTGGTGTCAAACTTATAATGGATAATCAGCCATTCAAGGGCAGGGTCACCGAGCTTTCGAGAGATGGCCGGACTGAATATGCGTCTTATACTCTGCGACTCGTAGAAGAAACTGATGAATTACTCGATTCGGGTATTGACGGAACTGACAATGAAACTGTTTCAGAGATTGCCCCGGATCAGACTTCAGTTGATAGAGATATTTTAGCTGAAGGGGGCACTTTGGAAACCACAAGTAGAATGGATAACTACTCAATTACTGACGGAGAAATGCCGGAGTCAGCTTCGGAGGAAGAGGATGCAGGGGAATCATCTCTGAGATGTATAAGCAGCCTTGTTCAGGAAATTGACCAGCAAACTATTGTCGGTGGAGTGGTCACCGAAAGTGTTTCCGGTGCCGGAGGAAGTGCGGGGTTTTCAGGATATGGCATTGAGGAATGTGAAGAAACTGAAATCGCCTTTGAAACCACCTTCATGGGGGATGCGGTTGAAACCGGATGCTTTGAAGAGCAGACGGATGATATCAGCGACATCACTCTTTCACTGGATGCCGATACTACAGAGCTCGCGGCTGCTCAAACTGTCGCTTCATCTGTATCGCCCTGTGATGAGTCGCAGGACAACAGAGCATTGCCTCAATCCATTGAGTATTACTCCCGCTTTCATGACTTGCCAGACCATAAGATGGATTCTTTGAAGGCAAATATCTATGTTGAACTGGTTTTCGATGCCGACGGGCAACCTGACAGTTGTACCGCATTAATTCTTGATTCACTCTTTCCCGATTGGAGTGATTATATTTCATTGGAATACAGTGATACCGTATTGGTAATTCCCCTTGCGGATATTCAGCAACTGTTTAGTGAAATGTAATACTGTACCAGCGGAAACCATCAACTAGGGAGAGTCAGAATGCGATTCAGCAGGTTTGCCATATTTATGTTTATTATTACAGGAACTCTTTCAGCTGCACTTCCCAGGCTTGCAGTTGTTTCCATCGATTTTGATGACTTTGCCCCTGACAGTGTAATCCTCGGCAAAGTTCTGGAAGTATTTACGGAAAGCGGGAGATTCGAGACGGTTGATCTGGGAGACGATTCATATTTTGACACATCTCCCGATTCTCTGCTGAATTTACTTCAAACCCTTGCTTCGAATCGGGGTATTGATGTTATCCTTGCTTTGGAAATACTCTATCCGGAAGAGATCGATAGAACGGTATTCCGGAACGATTCCCTGATAGCTTACAGAACAGTTTCCGTTGATGTTCTTGGAAGGTTTTATTCAGGAGCAGGAACCCTTATCGGTACAATAAGAAATACAGTGAGAAGAGAGGCAGTCGTGCCTTACTCTCCCGATCAATACAGACTTGCAGTTCTGTCAGCAGAAGAGCTTGCCTCAAGAGCAATACTGGAACTTTTCCCGATAGAGGTGGCTTTTATCGCCTCGGATAGTGAAGTATTTACAATTCCCTTTGGAAGGGATCAGGGTATTAGTAAAGGCACAATCATGGCTGTAATTGCATCATCCACAGGAATACCGGATAATATTTCTGAATACGAGCAGCTCAGAAGCAGAGGGCTCCTTCAGATAATGGAGGTCCGAAGCAGTCAGTCAACTGCAAGGCTTATTTCCGGTCATCTGATTGATGGAGGATCAGTAATTGCAATAGAGCAGTCTGTCCCCGCCATTCTGTATCTTGGATATAGTGGACTTATGACGTCTTCTGAACCTGGAGCGGGTCTTGAGGATGATAATTCGGAGTGGAGTAATAATCTCAGGCTCGGTATAGAGACTGCAAAATGGGGTCTCTCTTTCGGAGGTGGAGTGACCGCTGGAGGGCTTGAACACTCATCCATGATCGGTATTGATCTTCAGGTGGGAACAAGAATTCCATTAAGCAGCCCATCCTTCGGACTGAGAATCTCTGCAGGTGGTGAAATGGCATTTCTTATGCAGGATGTAAGATCCGACCTTCTGTCATCAAGTGCAACAGCTGTTTCTGTGGCTGCGGTGGCTGATGCAACGATGGAATACCTTTTCTCGGGTCACCTGGGATTTCAGTTTGGAGTCTCAGGTGTTCTGGCTACTGTTGCTGACAGCTGGACAGTACGGGAGTATACCGGGAATATCAGGAATGCTGAACCGGAGGAACTGTACTACACTGAATTGAATCAGGGTCCTGTCGGTATTCATGCGGGACTGACGTACTTTATGTTTTAAACTGATTATTCTTCCATGGCCTCTGAGCCATTCCGCGTTCCCAGATGATCTCAAGTGCTGACCATGTTGCAATTGCGAACACAACCCCTCCGATAATTCCGGAGAATAATGTCCCGTGGACTATCCCAAGTGCAATGGCACCACCTGCAATTGCGGCCGTAAGCAGTATCAGGATCGTTGCTGCCAGGGATGATGGACCCCATTTGCTGATTACCCGCACTCTGGCCAGTTGGATTCCCCAGACACCAAGCAGATAACCTGTCGAACCGAAAACAGCAGCAGGGATTTCCTTGATGAAAAGGAGAGCTGCAGTCCATAGGATGATCAGGGGCAGAAAAATAAGGACTGCTTTTCTGCTTAAGGGGGATATCCATTGCATGTGTTCAGGTATATCGCATAATGCAGTCCATATTAACAGGCCGGCAGTAAAACCCAGAACAAGAGAGGATTCACTGTTTTTAATGAAACAGCTGAAAACCGCTCCCGCAAGACCGAGGAAAAGAAGCACCAGTACGAAAATCCTGGTACCTGTCTGGCTTGATTCATTGATCTTAACGAAAAGCTTCGCTCCCAGAAGCTGAAGTAAAATGAAAAGGAGAAAGGAAGCTATGCCGAAGAATCCAGTTACGGCGTAATCTGTTAGAGTGAGTTCAACGGTGCTGAAGAGATCGGCGGTAATCAGATTCAGAATTCCCATATTTTCTCCTCCATGCGAGCAAATGTGCAAAAAAGGATCCTCATCGTCAACACAGATGTTTGCGCAATGTGGTTCGTGTGGTCATATATTCAGGTGTAGTTGAAATGGTTCCAATGTGATTATTAAATCCATTTGCTGGAAAATAACGGGAGGTGCTGATGAATTCAGTACGATTCTTTGTATTCGTTTCCGTTGCCGCTCTATTTATCTCATGCGGAGACGGCAGGGAAGCCTCGGACCTGCAGTATGACGAAACCGTTTCCATCTATGCAGATAAGGGCGTGTATATTGAATTGACACTTGTGGCAGAGGAATGTGAGGATTCCCTCGTTTACCGTAACGAGATGCCAGTTGAATTGAGAGTCTCGCATGAGAATTGTGAATCATTAATAACCGCAATGCTGGTTCCGGGCTGTGGCTCAACTCCTGCAGACAGAATGGAATACCTGTCCGAAAACGATATTCTGAATCTTGATACGAGCTATGTAAGACCTTATGGGGAAGTAACCGGGTTTAATGCCGTCGTTTATCTGAAAGGTGATTCAAGTGTTGTAGAAAGGGTATGGAACAGAGGCAGCGGTGAGCTGGTGGTTCTTCAGGTTAAATCAGGCAAAACTTCGCTTAACACTCTTCTGACAGCCATCACGGGCATATTGAGTAAAGCGGAGATAGTCGAACCGACCAATGGCCTTTCCCGTTCTGTATACCTTTCAGACCGGGTCAGAAGTGAAATCGTGGAAGAAGTCAATGCGGATGTAGCTGTACCTCCCGAAGTCAGACATAGAATAGAACTATCTGTTGATCCAATGAGAAGGGAAATGTTTGTACTTGATTCGTTGACAATTAATTTTCGGCCAACTCAATCCGACAGTCAGCTGACGATATACCTTCCATACTGCGATAATGGAACAAGATTCGAAACCATTTCCGGATATGCTGAAAACTCGGGGGATTCAGTGTTGTGTACCGCTGACTCTACCAGAGTATTCTCAGGTCTGTATTCCGGAAGCTGGAACGGATTCATATCATCCTCCACAGACAGGATTACTGAAGAGGGGCTGCAGATCAATCCATCAATATCCTTCCAGAGTGGTATGTGGTTCTATCCTGGCTGTGCTATACCGTCAGCTTACACATTCGATATTTCGGTGCCTGATATAGGTTACGAAGTCTATGCACCTCTTCAGGAAGTTTCCAGAAACGTTTATGATTCTTTGCTTACCGTATCTTATGTTTCCCAGATAGAAGGGATCAAGGGGCCACTCTCATGGGCGATCGGTGGTTTTAAGGAAAACGCAATTGCCGATGCGAGAAGCAGGTATATCTGTCTTGAATCCGATTCGACGGCATTGGGGATGATCGATCTGGCGGATGCAATTGCCAAAGTGCTTTGGAGTAACATGGGTTACGATGGAGCAAGGCTTGATATTGTTGTTGTCAGAAGCCTGGATTTACCAGTTTTTATCACCGGTCCAGGATGTGTTTTCCTTTCAACGGATGTGCTTTCCTCCGTGAGAGGATACGAAACCTGGTCTGATTCTCTTGTTCGGGGAAGAGCTGTTCCTGCCACATCCATAGTATTCGAAACAGCAAAGGCCTATCTGGCCGGGAGTACATTCCTTTCGGAGAATCTCAGGAATGTGCTTGCGGCGTGGTCCGTCTACAGATTTGTGCTTTCGGGGGATGAATCAGTCTCTACTCAGTTGCTTGAAGCTTTCAGAAAGTATTACCTGTACTTTTCGGAAATGGACGGAGGAATCGAATACTCCATAGCGGATCCACGATTGAACGAATCTCCCCTTCATGATCCTGTTATATTCGGAAAGGCTCCGATTGTAATAGAGTTTCTCATCCATGAAATTCCCGCTTTTGAAAGAGCTGTTCCCAGGGCACTTCGTAATCTTCGCCATTCCGGTGATTCCTTCAGTAGACTGTTTTCAGCTATGGGGATCTCGGAAAGCGGCGGATACGGGGAGATGTTCTTCCAGTGGTTGTACAGTCCAGGTTTACCGCAACTTGAGATTTTGTGGATGGATTCCTCCGGTACTCTCAAACTCTGGGTAGAACAATACCAGCCCGGGCAGGATTTTCCTCTTGGTACGATACTTGACGAAATACGTGTATTTACCCGAACCGGTTTCATTGACCTGGACCTGTCCCAGGGTTCTACGGAGGGTTTCTATACTGGTAACATATCCGCTACTGCTGAACGTGTACTGGCTGTCGATATAGATCCCGATTGTATTCTTCCGGCCGATATCATTTACAGACATATCAATAACGAACCGAATGAAATATAAGAAGCCTCACTGCACAGATTCGGGAGAAAGACGTTTATGAAGATATGCTTCTGTCTGCATAATCATCAGCCGGTTGGAAATTTCGACTATGTCATGAATTCAGCGTATACAAATTGCTATCTGCCGATGCTTGAAATCCTTGAGAATCATCATGGGATAAACACCGGTATTCATATTTCCGGAACACTTCTGGAGTGGCTTGCTTTCAATCATCCCGAGTACCTTGAGAGAACAGGTGAACTCTGCCGGAAAGGCCGAATGGAATTACTTACCAGCGGTCGATACGAACCCATACTCACCATATTCAGAAGGTTTGATATCATTCAGCAGATAACGGACTATTCGGACTATCTTGAGCAGCTCTCAGGCAGAAGGCCTGAAGGGCTATGGCTTACCGAGAGAGTCTGGGAACCGCAGCTTCCATCGCTTCTCAGTGAGGCTGGTGTATCATGGGCTGTTGTTGATGATATCCATCTAAAGAGAGCCGGTGCTTCCGGGATGGATCTGTTTCGCCCCTGTATTACAGAAGATTCAGGCAGAAACATGAGACTGCTCGGGAGCAATCGAGAGTTAAGATACCGAATTCCTTTCTCTCCCGTTGAAAGTGTTATGGAAAAGCTCAGGGAGATGCATGATGCCGGGGCAGGAATGGTACTCTACGGAGACGACGGAGAAAAATTCGGTGTCTGGCCTGGAACCCATAAGCTCTGTTACGAAGATCTCTGGCTTGACCGCTTCTTCAGTGAAGTGGAATCAGCTGAATGGCTTGATTCCAGCCTTCCCTCAGAGGCTGCCCGAAGAGAAGCTGCGGGTCCTTTCTATATTCCCGCTTCAAGTTACACTGAAATGGGCGAATGGACACTGCATGGCTGTCAGAGAGTTGAATACGATGAACTTCAGGAGCAGCTCAATGCTCAGGGGAGATCCTCTGTTGCCGAGGTACTTCTCTCTGGAGGATTCTGGCGTAATTTTCTATCCATATATCCCGAATCAAAGGAACTGCATGGCAGAATACTCTCAGCCGAAGCTCTTGTAAGGGAATCGGAGAGTATGCAAGCACTGCATCATTTCTGGAGAAGCCAGTGTAACTGTGCTTTCTGGCACGGCGTGTTCGGCGGCATATATCTTCCCCACCTCAGGGAAGCTGTCTGGAAGGAACTTCATAAGGCGGAGTGGAACGCGCTTGGAGCCATTAATGGCTATCCATTTGTACTGACAGCTGATATTAATGCAGACGGAAATGATGAAAACGTAATCGTATCGCAGACTCAGTCTCTGCTGGTCCATCCTGATCGGGGATTGACCATAAGTGAACTTACGTTTCTGCATCCGGACGGAGAGCCAGTCCCACTTGGTCATGTTCTCAGCAGACAACTGGAAGCATACCATAATTCGATACCCCGAGCAGGATCTTCCTGTGAAGTAAGAACGATCCACGACGACATTTCATCCAAAGAGGAGGGACTTGCCGAGAAGGTATCGATTGACAGATGGAGAAGGATGTGCTTCTCAGACCTTGTAATGCCCTCTTCCAAACATTTGAACAGCTGGATACAGAGCGACCGAGAGATAACTCATTTCCAGGAACACGCTTTTTCCTTTTCCAGGGTCATCAGTGATTCTTTTGTCGTTTTCTCAGGGGAATTCGTTGATGGAAAGCTCAGAATAGTGAAGAGAATGACCGCTGACCTGAAAATACCCCTGATCAATACTCGCTCGGATTATTCCGTCAGACCCTTCGATAGAGCTGGGATGGAGATCTGTCTTAATCTGATGACAGGGGAGTCCCCTGACCGTTTCTACAGAATTGATTCGGGAGAAATACATCTCATGTCTTATGCGGGTGAATTCCATGGGAGAAGGATAGAAGTGTCTGACTGCTGGAGGAAGGTTAAGACGGTTATTGAAATGAACTGCGAAGCAGACGTATGGGTCTCACCGCTGGATTCGGTGAATATGTCCGAAAGCGGTTACGAGAGCGTCCACCAGGGAGCGGCATTCTATATTTCAGGCAATGCGGATGATACTGGAATTTATAACCTGGAGATCAGCATGCGCATGGAGGTTTTATGATTCCTGATAGTGTTAAATCTGAGGTGGAAAACCTCCGGGAACTGATTCGCTATCATAACAGGCTTTACTACGCTGAAGACAGGAATGAAATATCCGATGGTGAATATGATGCCCTTATGCAGAGGCTCATGGAACTCGAATCCCGATGGCCCGAGCTTGAAACTGAAGACTCGCCCACTCACAGGGTAGGCTCACAACCGCTCTCTCGTTTTCCCTCCATTCTCTGGGATCCGCCCATGCTGAGCCTTGGTAACGTTTTCTCAGCGGAGGAATTCCATGAGTTCAACAACCGTATCAAGAGAGAACTTGATCTTAATGCAGATCCTGCCTATTCCGTTGAACCAAAGCTGGATGGCCTTGCCGTTGCCCTCGTGTATGAGAACGGAGTTCTTGTAAGAGCCGGAACCAGGGGGGACGGAAGAGAAGGGGAGGACGTGACTCCCAATGCCAGGACGTTGCGGTCCATACCGCTGAAGCTCAGCTCTGACCCCTCCGTTAATCTTGTCGTACGAGGTGAAGTGATATTCAGAAAGAATGATTTTCATAAGATGAACAGAGAGAGAAAACTCCAGGGACTGGAGCAGTTTATCAATCCAAGAAATGCTGCATCCGGGTCACTGAGACAGCTCGACAGCAGAGTAACCGCATCAAGACCTCTGAGTTTCATTGCCTACGGAACTGCTCGCTGGCCAGAGGGAATAGCATCACAGCATTCTCTATACAAATATCTCAGCAGAATCGGTATTCCCGTGAATCCCTGTAATTCCGTTTGCAGAGGTGTTGATGAAGTTGAGAATGCCTGTCACAGACTGGAAGAAAACCGGGAAGAGTTACCCTGGGATATTGATGGTGCTGTAATCAAGCTCAATAGAGCCTCGCTTCAGGAAATGATGGGGACTCTTTCCAGATCTCCCAGATGGGCAACTGCCTGGAAATTCAAGGCTGAGGAAGCTGTTACGCAGCTGATCGATATAGAAATACAGGTCGGAAGAAGTGGAAAGCTGACACCGGTAGCAAGGCTGGAGCCGGTCTTTGTAGGCGGCGTTACCGTTTCAAGCGCAACTCTTCATAACGAGGACGAGCTTCGCAGGAAGGATGCAAGGCCGGGAGATACGGTGATTGTAAGAAGAGCGGGAGACGTGATACCTGAAGTGGTACGATCACTTGGAAGATCCGAGGGTGAAAGAGGAAAAAGCTTTGAGTTTCCAGGTAGCTGTCCTGTTTGCCATGGACCTGTTGCCAGGGAAGAGGATGCCTCTGCGCACAGGTGCATGAATCCATCATGCCCGGCAAAGCTCAGAGAGAGCCTTTTCCACTGGGGATCAAGGGATGCCCTTGATATCGAGGGTCTTGGCAGTAAACTGGCGGAGCAGCTGGTTGATAAAGAAATAGTCAGGGATGTCTCGGACCTGTACAGCATTACCAGATCTCAACTTGCATCACTGGACAGGATGGGGGATAAATCCGCGGAAAACCTTATTGAAGAATTGGAAAAAAGCCTGAATGCGAATCTTCAGAGGTTCATTACAGGCCTTGGGATACCCGGAATCGGCAGAACCGTTTCGGGGCTTCTGTCAGGGAGATTCAGCGATCTTCATGAAATAATGCGTGCGGATGTTGATGAATTCCTTACCATTGAGGGAATCGGCCCTGTTCTGGCGGATAACCTGTATCGATTCTTCAATGAGAAGATCACAAGGGATGTGGTGAACAGACTTTTGAATGCTGGATTCAGGCCCGGAGGAAGTGGTGTTGATGGTTATAAACCTCTTAATGGATTAACTGTGGTCTTCACAGGTGGAATCTCTCTGCCTCGGTCAGAGGTACGGGGTATGGCTGAAGAGGCCGGTGCCAAGGTTACCGGAAGCGTCTCAATAAGAACCGATATCGTAGTTGCCGGCCCTGGAGCTGGAGATAAACTGAAGAAAGCACGTGAGTTGGGAGTTGAAATAATAAGTGAGGATGATTTCCTGAAAAGAATAAATGGGGACGGAGGAATTGGGGACGGAGGTAATTAAGAAATCTAATTACCTCCGTCCCCAATTCCTCCAATTCCGTCCCCAATATTTCTTAGTTTGCTGCCTTGAATTTCTTCATGAATTCAACGAGAGCTTCAACACCCTCATACGGCATAGCATTGTAGATTGAGGCTCTGCATCCGCCAACCGATCTGTGCCCTTTCAGCCCAAAGAGATCGTTTTCTATACCTCCAGCAATGAATTTCTTTTCCAGCTCCTCAGACGGAAGGCGGAACGTTACGTTCATAAGTGATCTGCTGTCTTTCTCGGCGGTTCCCCTGTAGTAACCGTTGCTGTCATCCATGTAGGAGTAGAGGAGGCCGGCTTTTTTAACGTTTGCCGCCTCAACAGCTTTAATTCCGCCCTGCTCAAGTATCCATTTCATAACAAGACCCACAACGTAGACAGGGAAGGATGGAGGCGTATTGAACAGTGAATTCTTATCCAGATGGGTCGCGTAGGATAGCATTGTCGGAACTTCCTTGCGTGCCTGCTCAACCCAGGAGCGCCTGATGACAACCGCAACAACACCTGAAGGTCCGATATTCTTCTGAGCCCCGGCATAAATGAGTGAGAATTTACTGAAATCAAGCTTCCTGGAAAGGAAATCGGACGACATATCACAAACCAGTGGAACATCACCTGTTTCAGGAAAAACATGTATCTGTGTTCCAACAAGGGTATTGTTGCTTGTGGTATGAACGTATGCCGCACCCTGCGTAAGGTTGAACTTCTTAGGAATGTAACTGAAATTGGAGTCCTCACTACTGGCTGCAATATTCACGTCACCGAAGAATTTTGCCTCTTTGACCGCCTTCTTCGCCCATCCCCCCGTAACAACGTAATCGGCTGTCATTCCATCTTTCAGGAAGTTATACGGAACGGTACAGAACTGAGTGCTGGCTCCGCCGCCAAGGAAAAGCACTGCATATTCGTTCTCTGAAAGCCCCATGATGTCAAGCATGTTCTTCTGTGCTTCACAGAACATCCGATCGAACTGAGCGGAGCGGTGGGATATCTCCATTACTGACATTCCCATGTTGTCGAAATTCACGGCACCCCTGGATGCTTCTTTCACAACTTCGTACGGAAGAGTAGCCGGTCCAGCGAAAAAATTGTATACACGTTCGGACATTTCTATCTCCCTGGTTTAAGTTTTACTGAGATAAACACAAAAATTCCTCTTTAAAGAACAAGCATAAATATGCATCCTGTAACAGGTGATTTGCAAGTGTCGGGCAAACAGTAAGAGAAACGCATTCAATTTGCATATTCATCAGCTCTTCAGTGTGGTTGACAGAGCAGGATATCATCTGGTATTATCTTTTTAGACAGGGAATTACGATCAGATAAAGAATCATTTGATTGGTTTTATAGCAGCAGACAATCTGCAGGGCAGTCAGTTACTCATAAAGAACATAGAGAGGACAAATAATTATGTCGGAATACCCCCCCCCCTCGAATAATAATTCTGCCTGTCATACTCCTTACGCTTTGCGCGTTTCTTCTGGCGGAAACGCCTCCCGATAACTCCATTCCAATAATAGGAATGCGCGCAAACGGTATTTATACTTCGTTCGTGGATCTGAA